>CAMZLX010000067.1 GCA_947311795.1 uncultured Zetaproteobacteria bacterium | reverse complement strand
CACATTCATTCTCTCATTTTTCACATCGTATTTGCCACGCACCTTTCTTGCCATCTTTTTCAGTGTGTTTATGACTTATGTGGCGATTCAGATGTTTCTTAATATTAAACCCAAACCCAACCGCTCTTTACCCCATAAACTGGGGCTTGGGTTGGCGGGTTTTGGCATTGGTGGTATATCGGCATTGGTGGCAATTGGTGGCGGCACGATGAGTGTGCCGTTTCTCACATGGTGCAATGTTAAAATTCAACATGCCATTGCTACGTCTGCAGCACTTGGTGTGCCGATTGCGGTGGCAGGGGCAGTGGGTTATGCCATTGCTGGCTGGGGTGAACAAGGATTACCCGCATACAGTGTGGGTTATGTGTATTTACCTGCCGTGTTGCTGATTTCAGTGGTCAGTATATTCATTGCACCCATAGGAGCGAAACTTGCCCATCAATTGCCTGTAGCCTTGTTGAAAAAAATATTCGCCGTCATTTTACTGCTGCTGGCGATGAAGATGTTGGATATTGTTTTCTAAACATTAAATAATGCTTATGTTTCTTTGGTTGTGCTTTGTGGGTAAAGCTCCATAGTGCAGCATCCTCAAAGTCGAGAACTATCGGCTGGTTGTGTTAGGTCATCACTGAAATCTAACGTCTTTTGGAAAATAAATCGGAACAAATCGCACCCGCTGGTCAGTGACTTGAAGTTTGGGTGTAATCTATAATTAAACATGACATTTCAAGAACTTGGGCTCTCTAAAGAGCTTCTTCAAGCTGTAACCCATTCAGGCTACACCACACCAACACCTGTGCAGGCGAATGCAATTCCTGCCGTTTTAAATGGTGATGATGTATTGGCTGGTGCGCAAACAGGCACAGGCAAAACAGCAGGGTTTACACTGCCTATGTTGCATTTGTTGCAACCCAAAGCAGGTAAAACCAAACATATTCGCGCCTTGGTGCTTACGCCCACCCGCGAACTTGCAGCACAAATTGGTGAAAGCGTGGAGACTTATGGTAAACATTTGCCGCTTCGCTCAACTGTCGTGTTTGGTGGCGTGGGCATTAACCCGCAAATTGCCAAGCTTAGGCGTGGTGTTGATATTCTGGTGGCAACACCAGGGCGTTTGTTGGACTTGATTAATCAGGGTAAAGCAGATTTATCGCAAATTGAATTTTTTGTGCTCGATGAAGCAGACCGTATGTTGGACATGGGGTTTATCCATGATATTCGTAAAGTGTTGAAGCTATTGCCTAAAAAACGCCAAAACCTTCTCTTTTCAGCAACATTCTCCAATGAAATCAAGAAGCTTGCCAGCGGATTTTTGCATAACCCAACCTATATCGAGGTGGCGCGCAATGAGACTTCGCATCAAGTGACGCAAGTGGTCTACCCTGTGAATAAATCACAAAAACGCGCATTGTTATCCAAGCTTATTTCTGAAGGTGATTGGCGACAAGTGTTGGTGTTTACCAAAACCAAACATGGCGCGAACCGCTTAACCAAACAATTGGAAACGGATGGCATAGGTGCAGCAGCGATTCATGGTAACAAAAGCCAAACAGCACGTACCAAAGCGTTGGCAGGTTTTAAAGATGGTTCAATTCGGGTGTTGGTTGCCACAGATATTGCAGCGCGTGGCTTGGACATCGACCAGCTACCGCATGTGGTCAACTATGAGTTGCCGCACGTGCCTGAAGACTATGTGCATCGCATTGGGCGCACAGGTCGGGCAGGCAATAAAGGTGAAGCCATGTCGTTGGTTAGCGTTGATGAAGAAAAACTATTACGTGGCATTGAACGCCTGATTAAAAAAGATATTCCTAAAGTCACCATTGAAGGTTTTGAAGCGACTGAAAAGTTATCTGATTTACCCAAAGAAAAACCGCAACGTGGACGAAACGGCGGGCAAAACCGTGGACGCAGCAGCAGACCACAAAACAGCAACCGCCGTTCACAAGGGCAAAAAAGTGGTGGTGGTCAACGCCGCGCCTCACAAAGCAGAGGGCGCTAAGCTTCCTACTTTATCACAGATGAGTGCAGGTAAACGGAGTGTTTATTCGTTTTTATCACTATTGTCCGACGAAAGTCACATATTGTCATACCCGACTTGATCGGGTATCCAGAAAACCTTGAAAACAATGGATTCCCGCCTTCGCGGGAATGACGTAAAGAGTAAAATATTATTTCCTGACTCATAACATCGTGCCGCAAAGAAAACCTTTATGGCATAAAGAGTTGGAAATAAAGGCACTAACTTTCGTCGGACAGTAATGCATTTTATGTATTTAACGAAGGCGAAAACGGATAGGTATACGCAACAAAACGGGTACAGGCTTTCCGTTGGTATTGGCTGGAATAAGCGATGAAGCTTTGACTGCGGCAATGGCTGCTGCATCAAACAATTCACCTGCGGATTGAAGCACTTCAACACTGCGCACCTTACCTGTGGCATCAACCAAAGCCTCGATTAGAACAGTGCCTTCTTTGCCCTGTTGTTTCATGGCAGGCGGGTAAACAGGCGATGAACGATGGACAAACCTTGGTAAACTTGAAACCTCAAAAATAGGTACAGGGGTCGGCAGCACTTCCTCAACCACTTCTTCGACTTCTTCAGGAATATCTTCGACCACTTCTTTGGGTGTTTCAATCGGCTCTTGGATGGTGAGTTCAGGCTTTTTGACCACTTTCTTCTTTAACTTCTTCACTTTTTTCTTAGGCTTGGGTTTCACCTTCTTTTGTGGCTCAGGCGGTGTTTTTTGCACTTCTTTAGGCTCTTGCCACGCCATGAAATCCACAGTGAGTATCTTTGGTTCTGCGACAGCCTTTTTCTTGCTCAGGGTGGTGAGCGAAAGAAACATGGCGAAGGTTATCAGTAAGCCGAGACTTATCGCTTGCAACCAAACTCTGGATGTTATCATTTTGACTTAGGCGCTTCCGAGGCAATACCCACGCGTTTTGCACCCGCAGATTTGCATGCATCCATGAGTGAAATCAGCGATTGGGTGGTGGCATTTTTATCCACTTTTAGCATCACCGCCGTATCAGGTGCTGCCGCAAGCTGCTCTTTGACCAAACGCGACACATCGTTAAGCTGCACAGGTTTGTTTTTATACGACACCGAACCATCTTTATGCAGCTCGAATAATACGCGTTTCATTTGCAAAGCTTCAGAAAACTCGGATTCAGGCTTCTCAATGTCCATGCCACGGTTATCTGGAAACACGGTGGTGACCATAAAAAAGATGAGCAATAAAAAGACCACATCAATCAATGGTGCCATGGTGATTTCAGGTGTTCCCGCCTCAATCTTCAGCGATTGTAGTTGTTTTTTCCCAATATTAGCCACGGTTGCTACCCACGCGGTTAATCACTACCAACAAGCTTTGCTCGGTGCTTGCCAGCAACATTTGCAAGCGTTGCACCAGCAAGTGATGAAAGAAAATGACAGGAATGGCAATCACCAAACCGCTGGCTGTGGTCAACAATGCTTGCGAGATACCATGCGCCATTTCTTGCGGGTCGCCTGTGCCGTGCAGGGCAATCACTTCAAATACATTAATCATGCCTGTGACTGTGCCTAGTAAACCGAGCATGGGAAGCAGCGTGCCAATCACGGCGATGGTAGGCAGCAAGCCATTGAGCTTGGGCATAAGTTCGGAGAGTAGGGTGTTGATTTGTTTGGTTAAATCATCTTCATTGTGCACTTCTTTCCAGCGAACTTGATGCAAGATATTACGCAAGGGGCTTTCGCTGCGTAGGTTAAGCCCATTTTCTAAGGCTTGAATATCGGACACGCTCGCATCGTGGGCAAACTGTTGGTCAATGCTTGCAAGCTTGAGCCATTTTTGGATTTGAATGGCGCGCTCGACCAGCATAACAATGGCAATGCTGGCGGCGAAGAAAATCACCCACATCACAGGTCCACCTCTATCCATAAGTCCGTTAAAGTCTGCTAAAATGTCCATGTGTTACTCCTTAATGTTTGTGTAAATATTTAAAAAAAGTGAATTAAAATTCTGCTTCAATGCCAAAGAAGGGTAAGAATAAGTCGTTGGAAACTTTGGTTGGATTGTTGAAGTTGGAAAAATCATCTTCATAATCGTATCCAGACACATTTTGACGGAAGGTGACATTTTGAACATCGAAGACGTATTTCATTTTCCATGTGTCGTACAAAACTTCCTTGCTTACCCGCACATCGAGCTTGGCATATAAAGGTAGGCGGTCGGCGTTGTATTCGCCATACACTGGAAGCCAGCGACCTGTTCCTGCTTCTTGAACACGCCCAATAACTTTGGTGTAGGGCAAACCAGAGTGCGCTTGAAATTTAAAACCCCAATCCCAATCAGACCATGAGCCACCAAAGGGTTCACCCCAAACGGCGGTGAGCGTGTGCGGTTGGTCGCCTGCGAATTTCGTTGTTTTACCTGTTTGCAAGTTTTTACGCGTTGACTTTGCCCATGAATAACTTAACCAACCCAGCTTGCGCCCTTCATATTTACGTTTGATAAATAAATCAAACCCATAAGCCTCACCTTCACCTTTATTGATATAGTTGTTTGGTGGCACAGGATTGTTGGTGCTGACCACAAGGTCACGCATGGGTTTGTGATAAATTTCAGCTTTGACGCTCCAAATATCATTTATTTTCTGCTCCACACCCAAGATGCGATGTTCTGACCAGATGTATTGAAGTTGAGGATTACCAAAACCATCTAAGATTTCGTAACCCTGTGGGGATTGAAAGTAGTTGCCCCAACTGAAAAGAAACAAACGGTCTTCGCTTTGTTGATACTCGGCGGAGAATCGTGGTGATGTTGCGCCTAAATTGGTTTTTGCTTTGTCAGCCCCATGGTCAAATTCCATGTATGAATAACGAACACCCAAGGATGTTTTCCATTGGTCGTTCCACTGCTTGGTGTGTTTAAGATATGGCGTATAAATTGAGCCTTTGAACGTGCTGCTGACTTTATGTTTGGGTTGCGCAGTAAATCCACCGGGCGTGGGTGCTTCATTGGATGGCGGGGCAGATATATACAATTCAAGTGGCGCATAATATTGCCAATATTCCAAACCCATTTTGATTGCGGCGTCTTGTTTTTCCCAAGTGAGTGAAGGCAAGAGAAAATAGCTGGTTGATTTCACATCGGTAAAGAAGGGGTCACCGTAGGGGTCGGAACCAATTTGAAAGTAGGTTGATGTGTCGAGAACACCTGCGGTAATATGTTGGCTCCAATGCTGGCTCCATTGCTCTTTCCAGTTGATACCAAACGTTTGTGATTGCTGGTCAACTTTTAAGTCACCTGCTGCGGCAGGGTCAGTGACGAGGGCATCATTGAGCACTATGCCGAGTTGGTCTCTGGCTTTGAAATATTGCACATCCACAGAGCCTTTATTGGTCTCATGGCGGTATAAACCTTGAATGTCATAAAATTTTGGCACTTGAACAATGGTATTTTTGGAATCACCTGCGGATAACTTGGTTAATGTTTCGGGTGAAAAGGCAAGGTCGATATAACTGCGCCGACCTGCCAAATAAAAGCTATCTTTGCCTGAATCGCCGATAGGACCTTCAATGAGTATGGATGACTCGTATGTGCCGAGGTGCAGGTTGGTATGAATACGGTCTGTTTTGGGAGTGCGGAGTTTAACATCGACAACGCCACCAATACTATCACTGTATTCAACAGGGAAACCGCCTAAAAAGATGTTAATATCACTGACCAGCGCAGGGTTGATAACAGACTGCACCCCACCCCAATGGTAAAGGTATCCCAAAGGCATATTATCAACCCAATATTGATTGTCTTGGGTATCGCTTCCTCGCATATACACTTGACCGCTTCCGCTGCCATTTGCAGCGACCACACCAGGCAAAGATTGAAGCACCTTGATAGGGTCGCCTTGGCTGCCAGGTGCATTGCGCAGCTCTTGGGCGGACAATACGATTTTTGATGTTTTTTCTTGTACTCGCTCCTCAACCACTTCCAAACCTTCAAGCTCGGCAAGGTTGGGTTTGAGATAAATTTTAAGCGATGTTGGGTTACCCGCGATGGTTTGCTCTAAGGTTTGATAACCTTGGTTGAGGATTTTTAAGTCATCCAATGTGTTGGCGTTAGTGGGTTGAATAAACTCGAATAAAGCTACGCCGTTGTCATCGGTGGTGGTGTATCCATTATTTTTAAGCACAACGGTTGCACCTTGCACAGGGTCACCAGAGCCTTTTTGAAGCACAGTAATACGCAGCTCTTGTGCAAAACTTTGTGAGGCAAAAAAACAAACACTCAGTACATGCAGGAATTGAGTTATTTTCTTCATGATTTCCTCACATTTGTTTGAATAAGTGTTTGTTGGCGCGGCTCACACTCAATTCATCAGGGATATTCTTTAGGGTTAAAGTTAATGCTGCATCGGATTCGGAGGCATGATTCACCCATGATACATTGACGATGGTATTGCGATGAATACGCCAAAATAGTTCAGAGTCTAAGCCTTCTTCCAATTCTTTGAGTGATTTGCGAATTAAATAACTGCCATCTTTGGTGCGTACCGTGGTATATTTATGTTCAAATTTGAAATATGCCACATCATCCACATGCAACAGACGAATATCTTCCCCATCCATAATGCGCAACCACTTTAAGGTAGAAACCGTCTGTTTTTCTGTGAACTGTTGTAAAACGGCTTCTAAGGATTGGTGTTGGGTATTGTTCTCATTTTTTAAACGTTGAATGGTTTCCAATAAACGATGTTCACTCACGGGTTTAAGCAAGTAATCCACGGCATGATAACTGAATGCATCAACCGCATATTGGTCATAGGCTGTGACGAACACAACATGAGTTTTACCAACGACCTGCTTGGCAACATCCATACCTGAAATACCAGGCATACGAATGTCCAAAAAAGCAATATCAGGTTCATGGATTTCAATGGCATCCATGGCTTGCTGCCCATTTTCAGCTAAAGCACATATTTCAAGCTCTGGCCAAAGCTTTTCCAAGAGGCGTTTGAGATGCAGGCGTAGAGAAGCTTCATCATCTGCAATGATGGCTTTGAGTTGGTTCATAATAAACCCAATGGAATTTGAATGGAGGCGCGAACACCGCGTTTCCCAAGCTCTTTAATTTCAAAGCTTGCAGCCTTGCCGTACAGGGTGTTTAAGCGCTCACGGACATTGGATAAACCAATACCTTCCCCCTTAAAGTTGATGAAACCAACACCGCTATCAATCACATCGAGACAGAGTTTATCATCTTTTTGCATCCCTGAAATTTGTAATGTACCTCCGTTCACTTTGGGCTCTAAGCCATGTTTAATGGCATTTTCGACCAAAGGTTGCAATAGCATGGGTGGAAATGAAAGCTTAAGTACATTGTTATTCACCAAAATATCAAAATTAAAACGCTCACCCATGCGCGTTTTCATAATCCCAAGATATGCACGCAATAGCTCAATTTCATGGATTAAGAGACAGTCTTTACTGCGACTATGGTCTAGTGCAGCACGCAAATAAATATTTACTTCTTCAAGTAATGTTGAGGCACGGCGGGGCTCTTCTTCAATTAAACTATGCACAGTAGCTAAAGTATTGAATAAAAAGTGTGGCTCAATTTGAGCCTGTAATAAATTCAGCTGTGCTTCACTTAATTGTTTTTCTTTGGTGGCCGCTTTGAGTTCAAGCTTAGATGCCAGTGCATTGGCATCACTTTGTTTTGCTTTGGCGTAGAATATCCAGATAAAGATTGCACAGAATGCTAGGCCAAGTGGGATGTTGATGAGGATATTAAAGAACCATAAACCATTACCATCGCTGTAACCATGTGTGAATATAGAGCCCAGAAAGAACCCCAAACCTAGAGCAGGAATGAGAACAGTAAGGGTTAAAGCCCATTGAATATTTCGGCTTTTACTTTTTATAAGAGGTCCCAAAAGTGCCAAAGACAGGTGAACGGTATAACCCGTTGTTAAGCTGAAAACTAAATTTTCCCAAAAAGGTGTGTCATCACGAAGAAGGACAAAAAATAGTGCAATCGATAAACTGAGAATAAAGGTATAATGGAGCCCGAAATATTTATGTGTTATCGAAGAAAAAATATCTGATGGTTTAATAAGGTTGGTTGCCCTGTTTTCTAATTCGGAGAAGGGTTTCATTGTTTATTTCCTCCTCAGCTCTTGCCAACCCATATCACTCTTAACGGTAAATGAAAGAACTTCCCATTTTTCAGTTGCGTATGGTTTAGCTAAAATAGCATAGGCTGCTTTATTGTTATATTGTCCACCGTTGATGATAAAGTTTAATTGGCGAATCGACCTGAATGGCCCTGAATCAGGGATTTCGAATTCAATACCTGTGCTTCCTTCAAGCCCAAGAAACAGTGCATTTTTAACAGCTTGCTCAACTACACTAGCTTGCTCAACTTTAGAACAGTTGACCAGCAACAATAAGGCACATGTGAGTAAAAGTATTTGTTTCATTGCTGTCTCCTTAAGAGTGAAGGTTAGGCACTTATTTATTTATTGAAACAAGCATGTGATTAGTGGTTATATTTGCAGATAAGCGGTTAAACGCCTGCTTCATTGGTCTGAATATCAGTGTGTAAATGTTTGATATGGGCAAAGGAGCGGCGGAAATGCGACCAATCCCACTGTTTGCCAGGGTCCCACTTTCGGGTGGGGGCAATATCTTGATGCCCGACGATGCGTTGCTTCTCAATCATAGGGTGTTGGGCGATTAAACTGCGGCATAGCCTTGCCGTTTCCGTGTATTGTCGGCGGGTAAAAGGTTGTCGTTCATCACCAATGATTTCAATGCCAATGCTGTAGTCGTTGCAGTTACTCCTCCCATCCCATGTTGATGTTCCAGCGTGCCAAGCGCGTTTGCCTGTGGCGACAAATTGGGTGATGCTACCATCACGCGCCACCACAAAATGAGCAGAGACTTGGACATCTTTTAAGTCTTTAAAACTGGGGTGTGCTTGTGCGTCTAAGTGACCCAAAAAAAAGTCAGTAATATGTTTGCTCTCAAACTCACCATCAGGCAGCGAGATGGCATGAAGTACGATTAAATCAATGGGTGTGTTAGGGCGCGCATTAAAGTGTGGCGAGGCAAGAAATTGAATGGGTTTCTTAGCCATGATGGGTCAACTTACATGCCACCCACAAACATGGCGTTAAACTCATTTTCCGTCATCATCACGGGGTTAATCGCACCCATATCTTGGATGTTTTTCCACAATACTTCGGCTTCACTTTCAGACAATGCAGGAAAAATAAAGCGGTAGGTCGGGATGATTTTGGTGTCTTGCGTATATTTGTAGGGCTTTTTCAGTGTTTTTAATGCTTCTTGGCGCAGTTGAGCATACTCAGGCAGATAAAAGCGACCAAGCCCCAACATATATTTGCCATCAGCACGGCGTAAAATGTCCACGCTATCGATGTTCCATTCTTTAAGTGCCGCTTCGGCTTCAGTGCGTGAAACAAAGGCGCGCGGGTCATCAAAAACATGCAATTGCACAGCTTCTTTACGATTCAGGATAATCGGATTCATGTTGTTTTCTTTGAATTTGGCTTGCAAGTCTTCCACAGCCTTTTTCCACACCATGCGTTTGGTGAAAACGCGCCACTTTTCATTCTCAAGCGCACCCAAGTGCGGTCGCTCTGGAATCCAAGCGCGCACATCCTGTTGCTCATTCACAATCTGCGGTGGAAACCAAGCATTCCAAGCAGCCCAAGCTAAACCGAGCACAATCATGAAACCGATTATGTTTTTTAGGTTTTTCATGATTTAAAGTGTTTTTTGGCTAACATCAGTATGCCTTTGAGGGTCAAATACGGCTCAATATGTTGCACTTTGGGCATATCACTGCTTAATTTAGCAGCCAAACCACCTGTCGCCACAATCACAGCATCTTGATAACCATCTTCAGCCAATAGCCTGTCCATAATGCCATTCAAACCATCCACAGCCGACCAATAAACCCCTGATTGCATACTGCTCACCGTATCTTTGCCAATCAGCGTATGCACGGGTGCAATGGCAACTTCGGGCAATTTGGCGGCGCGTTTGGATAAAGCTTCAAGGGCAACCTCAATGCCAGGGATAATCAAGCCACCTGCATAACGCCCATCGGCGGAAATGACATCAAATGTGGTGGCAGTGCCACAATCCAACACGATGGCAGGTGCGCCAAAGATTTCGCGGGCAGCAAGCGCATTAACAATCCTATCCGCGCCAACTTCTTTGGGATTTTTATAATCAATGGCAATGCCAGTTTTGACATCTTTATCACCGACAAAGGCAGGGTTTAAGCCGCAGGTTTGTACGCAGGCTTCTTTAAGCACTTCATCCAAATGCGGCACAACCGATGCCACCATGATACCATCCAGTGTTTTTGGGTCGTGGTCAAATTGGGAAAACATACCAAACAACTGCCAGCTTAATTCATCCGATGTGAGCTGATGATTGCTTGAAAGCCGCCAATGCGCCTTCAAATCTTCGCCTTCATACAAGCCAAAGACCATTTGTGTATTACCCACATCAATGCAGAGAAAACGTTGTTGGTTAGCGTTGTTTGTGTTCATGTTTTTGATTCCATAATTGATACATCGCCAGCAATGATACGCTGTTCTTCGCCATTCACCAACAATCGAAGTGCGCCATCGCTTGCCAAGCCCAGTGCGATGCCTTGAATATAGCTGTTGCCGTCATGCACCGAGACTTCCTTACCTGTGGCAATATGGGCAGTTTCCCACGCCTGTAAGATAGGTGAGAACCCTTGATTCTGCAGTTGGATGAAGCGGGTATCTAAAGCTTCCAACACGGCTTGCAGTACATCGTCTTTATGGATATTGCGGCTGCAATGTTCATTTAAACTGGTGGGCGGGGTGCGCATATTTGTATCCCAAGTTGGGGGTGATTCAATGTTGATGCCCATACCCAATACGACGGCAATACCATCATCGCTTTGCTGCATTTCAGTTAAAATACCGCACACTTTTTTACCTTCAATCAATACATCATTGGGCCACTTGATGCCGACTTTGGGTGTGAATAATGCAAGCGCATCATGCAGGCTTACGGCAGTCAAAAGCGACAATTTGGATATTTCAGATGCAGGCAAATCAGGGCGCAGCAACACGCTCATGGCAAGGGCATGGTTTATGGTCTGCCATGTTCGCCCAAGCCTACCTTTGCCCGCTGTTTGCTCGGCAGCCACCACGACCAAACCCTGCTTTGCACCCGCTTTGGCTTGGCGCAAGACTTCTTTGTTGGTGGAATCTAGGCTTTCAAAATGTTGGATATGGTATTTCATAAGTGATGCATCATGTCCATACGCTGATGCAAGATACGAATGATTTCGAGTTGTTTCTGGTGAAAGCGATAAAACACGATATGTTTATGGATATAAAAGGCTTTGTAAGCTTTGTGAATTTCAGGGCGTGCTTGTCCTAGATTTGAATCTTGAGCCAATACCAAAAAACTTTGCTCTAATTCGTTAAGGTATTGAATAGCTTGCTTTTTGCCCCAATGATTTTGGGTATATTGGAAAATATCGACCAAATCTTGGTCGGCAGCAGGCGTTAACTTATAAGAAAAAGACAATGTTACACTTGGTCTTGAATAATATCCTGCACAGAACGCGAGCTAAACTGCCCTTTCGCGGCTTGCTCTGCACCGATAGCAACAGCTTGGCGCAAATGGTTGAGCTTCATTTGTTGCACAATTTCCTGATTTTCATCCATAAAACGTAATGCTTCACGAATCACTTCACTGGCATTGTTGTATAAACCTGAGTTTACCTTTTCTTTGATTTTTGATTCAAACATGGGGGTGAGCGATATATGCATTATAAAACTCCTGGATTTTAGATGTGTCTAGCATACAAATATTATCAATCTTTGTCAGAGCTTGCAACCCGCATGGATAAATCCAAAGAGGGCGCAGAGTGGGTGATTGCGCCTACAGCGATACGGTTGATACCTGTTTCAGCATAAGCTCTGGCATTGTCCAAGGTGATATTACCTGATGCTTCGAGCAGGATGGATGTTGGCACAAGTGCGCGGGCTTGGCTGACGATTTCAGGGGTCATGTTGTCCAATAAAATAATATCTGGGCAGGCATGGACGGCTTCAATGACTTCATCCAATGTTTCGCATTCCACTTCAATCCAAGTGTCAGGAGAAAGCTTTTGGCAAGCGGTGATGGCATCGGTGATGGAGCCTGCGGCAAGAATATGGTTCTCTTTGATGAGCATACCCGATGCAAGGTCTAATCTATGATTTTTACCGCCACCATCCAGCACAGCCTGTTTTTCCAATACTCTTAAACCGGGCGTTGTTTTGCGGGTGTCTACAATATCGCAGCTTGTGCCTTCAAGGGCGGTCACAAACAAGGATGTTGCGCTGGCAATGCCTGATAAATGTTGCATGAAATTCAGAGCGGTGCGTTCGGCGGACAACAACATACGCATATTGCCCGATAATTCGCAAATGAGATCGCCCGCTTGCACTTTATCGCCATCGTGTTTGAGCCATGTTTGTTGAATGCTTTTATCCATGACTTCAAACACCTGCTTGGCAATGTCGCATCCAGATAATGTACCATCTGCTTTGGCAACAATACTGGCTTTTCCTTGTTGGGTTTCACCAATGGTGGCGCGGGCTGTCAAATCATTGAATGCCATATCTTCAGCAAGGGTTTGTTCAATGATACTCTGTAATTCGAAATGGTTCATATTCTTCCTTAAAGTATCCACAATATTATGCTCATGCCCAGTGCTGCTAAAGGCATATTCCAACCTTGTGCGATAAGTGCACGAATCATGGATGCAGTAAATCCTGCGATAAGTGTGGCGACAATAAACTGTTGCCAGTTGATGCCATGGTAAAGCTGCAGTGCCCAAGCGCAAATCACACTGGAGCCCAAGACCAATATCAAATGCCCAGCCAAGGTTTGAAATGGATTGGTGGATAAACCCAAACGCATACCGCGAACCAGTTTGTCCAGCATTTCAGCACCACTCCATGCAAGGCTTAAACTTAACCCAACACCAAAACCGAGTTCAGGGGCTTGGTAAAATAAGGATGCTGCAATACTTAAGCTGAGCAATAACGTTAACCACGGTGTGGGTTGTCTGATTTGTTCGGGCGTGGTGTGCCAGCATAAACGCAAATGCCGCGAGAAAGCGCTTTTTTTGCGAGTGCTTAAAGCAATAACCAGCACAAAGAGGGACAGTGAGAGCAGTGGCATGGCTGTGTTTTCATACGCTGGCCAGACCAATATCCAAATGGTGAACAGTGGCGGCATATACATACGGATGGATGAAGGGTTGATACCTTTGCGGGTTAGCACCACAGACAACCAAAAAAATTGGATTAGCCCTATGCCAAACAATGCGGTGAGTAGCATGTCACTATCTGAAATCATCATGGACAAACTATTAAACAATCTGAAAGGATGTCGATGATTTATTTTGTGTTTGTAAAAACGGATGCATAGACTAAGCTTTCGCTGCTTGGATTTTGAAGGGAGATACAGACCATGACGCGCATTGCAATTCCTGCTGAAACAGCTGCCAATGAAACCCGTGTGGCAGCAACACCTGAAACCGTTAAAAAGTATATTGCCTTAGGGTGTGACGTTGTGGTGCAAAAGGGTGCGGGTGAGGCTGCATTTATCACTGATGCTTCTTTTGAGGATGCTGGTGCAACCTTGGCAGATGATTTTGCTTCAGTGGTTGGTGGTGCAAATATTGTGCTTAAAATTCAACCGCTCAATAAAGATGAAATAAAGGTTGTTGGCAAAGGTACTGTGGTTGCCTCCCTACATACACCCTTTACGAACCCATTATTAAATGATTATGCCAAACATGGTTTAACCTCTTTTTGTATGGAAATGATTCCGCGTACTTCTCGCGCACAAAGCATGGATGTGTTGTCATCGCAAGCCAATATTGCAGGTTATAAAGCTGTGCTTTTAGCCCTTGAGCATTATCAAAAATTTATGCCTATGTTGATGACAGCCGCAGGTACAGTGCAATCGGCAAAAGTATTGATTATGGGTGCGGGAGTGGCTGGGCTTCAAGCCATTGCAACAGCACGCCGCTTGGGTGCCATGGTGGAAGCTTTTGATGTTCGCGCTGCTGCTAAAGAGCAGGTGGAAAGTTTGGGTGCGAAGTTTGTAGAAGTGCCTCAAGATGAGGAAACTGATGCTGAAGATGCTGGCGGTTATGCCAAAGAAATGTCGGATGAATACAAACAGAAACAAGCCGAACTCATTGCAGAACATGCTGCCAAAGCTGATATTGTGATTACCACGGCATTGATTCCAGGCAGACCTGCACCTGTGCTGATTACTGAAGAGACGGTTACCAAGATGAAACAAGGCTCGGTGATTGTAGATATGGCAGTGGAAGCGGGCGGCAATTGTCCGCTATCTGAAAAAGATGCGATATACACCAAAGATGGTGTGACTTTTGTAGGGGTGAGCAATATCCCTGCGACATTGGCAACCGATGCCAGCGCATTGTATGCAAAAAACATGTTAAACTTTATGGGTCTGATGCTGGATAAAGAAACGGGCGATTTAAATATCGACCGTGAAGATGATATTATTCAAGGCTCGCTGCTCTGCATGGATGGCGAGTTCTTAAAACCTGATTTATTGAAAGGGAGTGCATAATGTGTAGTTCTGGGAATTGTGATTTAACAACGCACGCAGCCATGATGCATGATGCGGCAGCAGGTGGCGCAACGGCTGACCCGATTGTGATGTCATTTACGGTGTTTATCCTAGCAATTTTTGTGGGTTATCATGTGGTGTGGAATGTAACACCTGCATTGCACACGCCATTGATGAGTGTAACCAACTCTTTATCAAGTATTGTGATTGTGGGTGCAATTATTGCATCAGGGCCGATTGAAATGAACTTGGCAACAGTGCTGGGTTTGATTGCTGTGGGTCTGGCATCGGTGAATATTTTTGGCGGATTTATGGTGACGCAACGTATGCTTGCGATGTTTAAGAAGCGCGGTTAAGGGGAAGATATGTTATCAGCAAATATGACTGAATTGGCTTATTTGGTTGCTTCGATTTTAGTGATTTTAGCGCTCAAAGGGTTGTCGTCTCCTGAATCATCGCGCCGTGGCAATATGTTTGGCATGTTGGGCATGGGTATTGCCGTGTTTGTCACATTGCAGTTGGATGGCATCGAGAATTACACATGGATTGCGGTAGCGATTGGTGTTGGTGCCATCATTGGTGGTACAGCAGCGAAAAAAGTACCGATGACAAGTATGCCAGAAACCGTGGCGTTCATGCATGCATTGGTAGGTTTGGCGGCTGTATTGATTGCAGTGTCCGCGTTTCTGAATCCTGTGGCTTACGGCATTGCGGATAGCATGGGTGCGATGCACACAGCAAGCCGCATTGAACTATTTCTGGGCACATTTATTGGTGCAATTACCTTTACCGCATCCTTGATTGCCTTTGGCAAACTTAAAGGGTTTGTGTCGGGTAACCCTGTCACCTTCTCAGGGCAACATTTACTCAACCTTATTTTAGGTGTGCTGATGCTTGGTGCAGGTATTGTGTTCTGCATGAATGAATCAGCCACAGCATTTTTGGTGATGTTATCGATTGCGCTTGTCTTGGGTGTGTTGCTGATTATTCCGATTGGTGGCGCGGATATGCCCGTGATTGTGTCCATGTTAAACTCGTATTCGGGTTGGGCAGCGGCAGGTATTGGTTTCACATTGGGCAATAATATGCTGATTGTTGCTGGTGCGTTGGTGGGTTCTTCGGGTGCCATTCTTTCGTATATTATGTGTAAAGCGATGAATCGTTCATTATTTAATGTTTTGCTCGGTGGTTTTGGCTCGGATACATCCGATTCAGGTTCGCCCGCAGCAGAAGTCGGCACGCGACCTGTGCGTTCGGGGGCAGCAGAAGATGCAGCATTTTTGCTTAAAAATGCACGCAGTGTGGTGATTATTCCGGGGTATGGCTTGGCTGTGGCAAGGGCGCAACATGCACTTAAAGAGTTGGTTGAGGTTTTGCAAGAGCAAGGTGTGAAAGTACGCTTTGCGATTCACCCTGTGGCAGGGCGTATGCCTGGGCATATGAATGTGTTGCTTGCGGAAGCTGATGTACCTTATGATATTGTGGAAGAAATGGATGAGATTAACCCAGAATTTTCGGATACCGATGTGGCGCTTGTGATTGGTGCGAATGATGTGGTGAACCCTGCAGCGAAAACGGACAAGTCTAGCCCCATTTATGGTATGCCGATTTTGGAAGTGACCAAAGCAGAGCATGTGTTGGTGATTAAGCGCTCATTATCTGTGGGTTATGCAGGTTTGGATAATGATTTGTTTTACATGGATAAAACCATGATGATTTTTGATGATGCAAAAAAAGCATGCGAAGCTATGCTTCACGCCATCGAATAAGTTTTAAGTACGGAGTTTGGATATATGAAAACATTAAAAGTAATGGTTGTGGCAGGTATGTTGGCGTTGTTCCCAGCGCAAGCTTCTGCAGGTGATTATGAAGTTCAAAACGTTATGGATGATGCATTATACGGGGCAGGTGTTGGTGCTTTGGTTGGGCTTGGTTTAATGCTTTTGACAGATAAACCTACCGACAACTGGAATTATGTTTCTCGTGGTTTGGGTGTTGGTATTATTGTGGGTGCTGCTTATGGTGTGTACCGCTCAAAGGGTGCATTTGCACAAATTGAAGATGGTCAAATCAATCTGGGCATGCCTTCGCCTGAGTTTGCGCTAAGGGAAACACCTGCAGGTTTGGATTTGGTGATGACAACCAATATGATTGGTGGTCGCTTCTAATTTAGGAATAAAAGTTATGATTTAAGGCATCCATTTTGGATGCCTTTTTTTATGTTTACTTGAGCGTTTTAAGGTGTTCAATAACAGCTTTTCGTTTGGCATCATCTTGCATGGCAGGAAGTGCGGGCATTGCAAGCCCATAGGGGTTACTATCTATCAAGTCGCGAGCCATAACGTTTGTGCGAGCAAAATCTGAAGGGTTCTTTAGCCATTTATCTAGCCACGCTTCATCACGGCGTTCAAGCAGACCCTGCAAACCAGTACCTGCAACCATACTATCTTCATAAGTAGTCTTATGACAATATGCGCAGAGGTTTGTAAAAATTTCTTTGCCTCTTTCAAGGCTGGTCTCTTCAACTACTTTTAATGGTGGCTCGCTGGCATCTTCTTCAGCAAACAATGGTGTTGCTGTTAGGCTAAGTGCAATCAGTAAAGATGAGGCATATACATACATATTTATTCGAGGTGACATTTGCTTATCTTTGCCTAAATACACAAAAGATCAAGTCTTTATGTGCGAAGCAGGTGTATAGCTTCTTTGCTTAGTGCCCACAAGGCACGCCCAACTTGTTTGAGGCGAGTGCGAATAAAATTGCATTTGACGCAACCACCACCCGCAACTTGCGTTCGAATTTCTTCGCGCGGGTAAATGGTTTCACGCCAAAATTCGATGCGGTGTAACAAGCTAGGTAACATGCGAGAAAACAACCGTTCTGCCAAATAAGGGATAATCTCATGGTTCATGAAACGTTTGAATAAACGCTTCTCGATGATGCCCATTTTCGGTTTTATGTGTTGCAAAAATTTGTCAGTTACAGGTGCACCCATATGCTCTTTTGCATAAGATAATGCATAAAAACATGGGCGCTCAAGTTTGTATTCAATGATACCTTGTAAAGCCTCATCCCATAAACCTTTGCTTTCTATCCTCTTAGCAAGTAATGTAATATCATATAACCATATCAAACGCTCAAAAGAATGTTTGAGTGCATGAAAACATAGGTATGGGAGTAAGACGCGCTCGTGAACAATTAATGCTTTTTCGCCAGCCAACTCACCTTCATGCGTATATTTAAAAAAGTCTTTGGTGTGCAAAGGTGTAATGTGTTTCCAAGCTTGAATGCGTTCTGAACCAATAGGCTCAATGTGCAAATCCAGAGGTATATCCCCTTGTTTGAATAACATGGGGTAGGCATTAATGGGCCGAAAGTGAAGGTTATTTCCTGCAACTTGTTTTGCCATGATAAGATGTTTTTTATCAAAAAGAATGTCAATGTCGGTGTGTGGGCGAAGGTATGATGGAGCATACAGTTGTTCGCTCACAGCAACACCACGCATGCAAATGATAGGGATTTTTGCATCCTGATATGCGCGTAGCACACGGGACGTTGTGTTTCTCATACGCAACGCTTCAGCGGTAAATATATGTTCATCCATGGGGTTTAAGAGCCATGGTTTGACTATTTCTTTTTGACCTGTACTCAAAGATGACCACAGTACAGGGAACATGGCATCAGCTTGGGCAAGTGTCCAAAAGTCAGTGTTTGTGAGGGTATGTTCGGGGATATCACCTGCTAAAAGTGCGCATGCTGACTCACGATAAGACCAAAAGACATGTTGTTTCATAGCTCAAGATTAAAGAATCAGTTTGATAAAAGCTAGGCATTCGTAGTAGTATTGCTTTTGTGATGAGTAATATAGATTTTATTAAAGGTATAAACCTATTCTTTGAGGTTGTTACCAATTGAGAGGAGTCCAGAATGGATAAGCGAGCTAATTTAGTAAGACGTAAGCTTTTAAAAGCAGTAGTTTATGCTCCTCCAGTTATTCTTGGATCAATGGTCGCAACACCACGTACGGTGATGGGTATTGGACCTTGGGTTCCGCCGACATACCCTGTTGGTAGTACAGTAAAATGCACACTATTTGCGGGTGGCACTGTAATGATAACTATTTCTTCAGGTACAAATGCATGCTGCCCATGTGTACCCAATGCAATAGGTTTTAATAATGTTAGGGATTGTAATGCTGCGCGTTGTGAATTGTCTTGTGGGACAAACTGTGCACCTGGTGTTTTGGCAACAGTTCGATGTAAAGACTTCTGTAAAAGTTGCGGATTTACTGTTGCAGGCTGTAAAACGCCTTGTACATGTAATGCTGGAACGGGGGTTTGTGTTTAACTTAACCCAACTAACTTATGATTCAACCCCATTATATTTTTTTGACACACGGACGTTTTGTCATAGCGCTAACGCATGAAACCAAAGATGAAATAAAGTTGATTCATCCTTTTGATTCAAAGCAAGAGGTTGTTTTGCAAGGACAATTTGCTGCCCTCCTAAAGCGTCAGTTATCTCCTCATCCGCTTGAGCCAGCTGCGCCCCTTAAAATCATAGAAAAACAACACGAATGGTTGCAAGGACTTTCGTCATCAAGCTTAATGCCAATACAAACTCAACGCATGATTATGGGCGACACTTTAGGTTTACTATTTTTAGAAATCACAGACCAATGTAATGAGCAGTGTATTCATTGCTATGCATCATCATCACCTGCTTGTTCAGATTTTTTACCCTTGGATAAAATCGAACGTGTTTTAATTCAAGCCAGAAGCTTGGGGCAACCTATTGTGCAGTTTACAGGTGGCGACCCATTGATTCATAGACATTTGGTGGAAGCAGTTGCATTGACACATGAATTGGATTTTCAAGGCATTGAGATTTATACCAATGGCTTGTTATTAAATGACAAACTATTACAACAATTTGTTCCTTACGCACCTTCATTTGCCTTTTCGTTGTATTCACCTGATAAGGCAGTGCATGATAGTATTACCCAGCTTCAAGGTAGTCATCAGAAAACAATAGCCGCGATGCATAGAGCGAAGGATTTGGGCTTTGATATTCGCATTGGTATGGCAGTGATGGAACAAAATACTGGGCATGAACAAGCCATGTTGGATTTTGCCAATGGTGAGTTTGGTTTGGGTAAAGGATCAGTACGTTTTGACCCTGTGCATGAGACAGGGCGAGGCAGCAACCTCAATACCAAACACATATCATTGATGCCATCGCAAAACTCGCATATGCCTGATTCACCCCAGCAGAAAAGGTATCACCAAGTTGCGCAACAAGATAAAAACGTTTTGCCCAATGAAAATGACTTGAAGTATAAAAATATGCGGCGAGGTAAACTTGCAGTGTGCGCGAATGGAAATATCAGTCCGTGTATTTTTAATCGCGAACATGTGTTGGGTAATATTCACCAACAATCATTGGTGGAGGCATTAGCGCAAGCACCCAATCAAGGTAATCATTTTCCATCGGTTGAGCGCTGGAACTTTTGTCAGCATAATTTAAGCTGTGCAGATTGTCAGATGGTGGCATATACATTGGGAGAAGTTTGATGAGTGAAGCATATGAAATTGTAGTGCCTATGTTGCCGAAGAAGATTGAGGGTTTGGTGTGTGAAGAAATTGAAGGTGAAAACACTTTTTTTTATATTCATGAAGACAAGGGAATCACGATTACGTTAAATACAGTGGCATCAGCTATTTTTGATATGTGCGATGGAAAAACGACTGTGAAACACATGGCAAATATAATCTCGGATACGTTAGATGTTGAGCAAGAAGAAGCTTTACGTGATACAGAAAATATTTTACAAGAGCTCACGGGGTTTGGTTTTATTGTTGTGTCTGAGTAAACTTTGATGCCATGGTTGTATCAATATAAAATCGCTTCATGTGTGGTTCAAATTGATTCTGATTCAGAAGCCTGTAAGCAAGATATGCAGAAGTTTCTTTGTTTGTATGAAGCCGTTGAAGGTTATGTTGCCGATTTAACGTTTCATGTTCGCAAGCTGGATAGTGTTTACAGGTTTGTGTTTGTTTTACCCGACGGGCGCGAAGAAGTGCTTTGGGAAAGTATAGATGCAAGAGAAGTTAGTGCTGCTTTAGAAACTCATTTATACACAAGGCTGGTGCAGTTCTTGGATGAAAAAGATGTGGTATCTATTCATTCATCTGTTCTGAATATCCATGATGTTGCAATCATGTTTGCAGGTGTTTCAGGTGCGGGTAAAAGTAGTATCTGCACTGCGGGTTTACTTGATGGTGCAGCTTATTTATCCGATGAATTTACATTGTTAGACAAACAAGGCTTTGCCCATCCCTTCCCTCGACCTATGCAGTGGGAACACCCCACTCATCCTGCTTTTGATAGAGAAAGTATTGAAACATCGGGGTTGATTCAATCGGATTATTTTGACTTTCCTGCAGCTACGGGTGGTATAGCACGTTGTCATTTGTGGCATCCCAAACATATTCAGAGAGAAGCTTTGCATCTAAAGTTTGTAGTGTTACATCAATATCAAGCTGATTTAAATGGTGTTCAATGTTCAGAAATACCAAGGCATAAAGCATTAATGGCGTTACCTGAACATTTGCATGTTCAACATGGCTTAGGCAAAGATTTACCGCGTTTGAATCAGCGGATAGGTATGGATTGTAAGTTTTACCGTTTAAACTTTTCAGATGTTCATCAGGCTTGGCAAAGCATTAAAAAACAAGTGTTATGCTAAATTGTTTTTTCCACCCAAGCGCAGGCATCATTAATAGGACAAATATGACACTTGGGTTTGCGCGCAGTGCAGGTGTAGCGACCATGTAAAATAAGCCAGTGATGAGCATGTGTCATATATTCTTTTGGAATCACTTTAAGCAGCTTCTTTTCAACGTCTAATGGTTTCTTGCCTGGGGCAAGTCCTGTGCGGTTGGAAACTCGAAAGATATGGGTGTCCACTGCCATGGTAGGTTCACCCCACAATACATTGAGCACCACATTGGCAGTCTTGCGACCTACACCGGGTAAAGACTCCAATTCTTTCCGTGTTTTGGGGACTTCACCACCAAACTCATCCACCAGCTTTCGCGCAGTTTGTATGGCATGTTTGGCTTTGCTGTTATACAAACCAATAGTGGATATATATGATTTTAAGCTTTCTTCACCCAATTTGAGAAAGGCTTCGGGCGTATTGGCAATGGGATATAATTTTGCTGTCGCTTTATTCACGCCAACATCAGTAGATTGTGCTGAGAGAAGAACGGCAATAAGTAGTTCAAATGATGTGTTGTAGTGCAGCTCTGTTCTGGGTTCCGGGTCTATGGACTTCAGCGTTTCAAACAGATGAACCACATCTTTCTTTGTCATAACAAAAAAATGATTACGAATTTTAGCGGTCATTCACCTCAGCTAAAGTGAGTGTGGTTTGATGGTCAACGACTTCGCCTGCGGGATTAATCATTTGTTCAACCAAATACACGGTTTGACCATCAATCTTTTCAATACGACCACCGCGTTTGCCCATATAGTTCCCGCGGCGAATGGTATATGATTTCCCTGTTGAATCTTGCACACTTGCTACCCATTCATGACCTGTTTTTTTGAAGGTTGCAACCAAAGTAAGAGTGCTTAGGTCGAACTGTTCTAAAACTTCACGCTTTCTTTTGTTGGAAGGTAAACGTTTACGGTTTTTGAAACGCTTTGCTTCATCCAAACGGTTTTTTTCAAAAGATGATAGGAAGGGGTCACGGATGGTATTTAAGTCAACATCAGGTGCTTTCATTAATCTAGACATCGCATCTGGGATTTCAGGCTCTTGGGCAGATGAATTGGCATTTTCAATAGCTGCAAGTGATGGCTGAGCCATCCATAGGCTTACCAAAAGTGTATATAAAAATAGCGACAAATGTTTCATAACCACCTCACGTAAAAGCATAGCTTAGCGCATACTTCTCATGTAACCAATGAGCAATGATAGTTCAACACCTTGAAATATCAAGGTAAGTGCAACTTAACTGTGCTTATTTTTACCCATCATGGCTGCATTGCCGATATAATCGGCTGGTGTGATGTCCTTTAATCTAGCCTTGGCATCATCAGGAATATCAAGATTATCAATGAACTCACGCATACGCTCGGCGTTAATGCCTTTACCACGGGTCAGTGCTTTAAGTTGCTCATAAGGATTGTCCAACGCGTAGCGGCGCATCACAGTTTGCACGGCTTCTGCCAAGACTTCCCAAGTGTTGTCCAAGTCTTCCAGCATCTTATCACTGTTCACTTCCAACTTACCCAACCCACGGTCGAGTGATGAAAGCGCAAGCATGGTATAACCAAAACCCACACCAAGGTTACGCAGCACAGTGGAATCGGTTAAATCACGTTGCCAGCGAGAGATAGGCAGTTTTTCAGCCAAATGATGCAACATGGCATTGGCAAGACCTAAATTGCCTTCAGCATTTTCAAAATCAAT
>CAMZLX010000066.1 GCA_947311795.1 uncultured Zetaproteobacteria bacterium | reverse complement strand
TCAAGATTTATTGCTGACATTACAACACTTTTGGGCAAAGCAGGGCTGCGTGGTTCAGCAGCCTTATGATAGTTCTATGGGTGCTGCACATTCCACCCATCCACCTTTTTGAGTGTGTTGGATGATAAAGATTGGCGCACGGCTTATGTGCAGCCGTGTCGCCGTCCGACCGATGGGCGATATGGTGAAAACCCCAACCGCTTACAACATTATTATCAATTTCAGGTGATTCTCAAACCTGCACCCGATGATATTTTGGACTTGTATTTGGCATCTTTGCGCGAAATCGGCATTGATACCGATGTTCACGATATTCGTTTTGTTGAAGATGATTGGGAATCGCCAACGCTTGGCGCATGGGGTTTGGGTTGGGAAGTCTGGCTTAACGGCATGGAAGTAACCCAGTTTACGTATTTTCAGCAGGTGGGTGGTGTTGAATTACCGCGCACACCGGGCGAGATTACTTACGGGCTGGAACGCTTGGCGATGTATATCCAAGGCGTGGAAAATGTGTATGACCTGATTTGGGTGGAGCAACCTGATGGCAAGCAAGTGACCTATGGTGAAGTGTTTTTACGCAATGAGCAGGAGTTTTCAGCGTATAACTTTGAACATGCCAACATCGAATTTTTACAACAGCAGTTCGACCAAGCTGAAGGTGATTGCAAAAAATTAGCGGAAAACAACTTGTTTTTACCTGCCTATGAAGAAGTGATTAAAGCATCTCATGCGTTTAACTTGTTGGATGCACGGGGAGCGATTTCGGTGGCTGAGCGGCAACGCTTTATTGGTCGCGTTCGTGGATTATCGCGCACCGTTGCTCAAGGGTATGCTGGGGGCAATCATGAATAAAATAATGGGTGTTATTTTATTCATGTGCGACAGAAAAGTTTTGAAGGCAGACGAGTTATGAAAGAACCATTATTGATTGAAATTGGTGTGGAAGAAATCCCAGCAGGTGTTGCACCGCAAATGGGCAGCGCACTCAAAACTGCGTTGATGAAATTGTTTAACGATGCGAATTTAGATGTGTCGGATCTGCGTTTGGGGGTGACCCCGCGCCGTTTGTTGATTCATGTTGCAGCGTGCCCAACCATGCAAGCCGACCGCGAGCAAGTGATTTGGGGGCCGCCTGAAAATATCGCGCTTAAAGATGGCGAGCCAACCAAGGCTGCGGAAGGGTTTGCCCGTAAATCGGGTTTAAGTGTATCTGACTTTGAATTTACCGATAAAGGTGATGGTAAAGCCAAATATATGAAAGCGGTTATCACCGTGAAAGGGCGCACAACGATTGATATTATTGCTGAAGCCATGCCTGCAATTTTGCGCGGATTGCCAAGCCCCAAACAAATGCAATGGCAAGATGGTGAGAGCCGAGGCGATAGTTTTATTCGCCCCATCCGTTGGATTGTGGCGCGATTGGGTGATGATGTGTTGGACTTTTCCTTTGCTGGTATTCAAGCTGGCAAACAATCCTATGCCCATCGCATGTGCAAAGATGCCAAAGGTGACATCAGTGTAACAGACCCATTTGCGTGGTTAGAGCAACGCATGGTGATTGCCGATAGAGATGTGCGCAAAGCAAGCATTGCCCAAGGTTTGAACGATGCAGCCAAAGCTGCGGGTGTGGCTTTGGTGGAAGATGATGACTTGGTTGAAGAAGTGACCGACTTAACCGAGTGGCCGCATGTGATTACAGGCAAATATGAAGAGAAATTCCTCGCTTTGCCGATTGAAGTGAGCCGCATTGAGCTTAAACATCATCAACGCTGCTTTTCTACGCATGATGGTCAAGGCAACACGTCCAATGTGTTTTTTGCCGTTGCCAATATCAAGTCCAAAGACCCTGCCATGGTGGCGCATGGCAATGAGCGGGTGGTCAATGCGCGGCTTGCAGATGCGATGTTCTTTTTCGAGCGCGACCCCAAAGAAAGCTTGGAAGCGCGGGTTGAAAAACTATCTGAAATCGTGTTCCAAGATGGTTTGGGTATGGTGGGCGATCAAGTGCGCCGTTTGCGCGGGTTTGTTTTGGATGCCGCAAGCCAGTTGGGTGTGGATGCGAATGACGCACAACGCGCAGCTTATTTGTGTAAATCCGACTTAACCACAGGTTTGGTCAATGAGTTCCCCGAACTTCAAGGCTATATGGGTGGCATTTATGCCAAGATGGATGGCGAGAATGATGATGTTGCCGATGCCATTGCCCAGCATTATGCGCCAGCAGGTGCGGATGATGATTTACCGACAAGCCCGATTGCCAAAGCCATTGCAGTGGTGGAACGCGCCGATAAATTGTTGGGTTACTTCCACTTGGGTAAAATCCCTACGGCAAGTGCAGACCCCTTTGCTTTAAGGCGTGCAGCCATTGGTTTGGTGCGTTTACTTGCCGATGAAAACAATCCGATTGATATGACCTTGCAGGATGTGTTGGTAGAGGCATCCAAGCAATGGAATCAACAGCGCGTGACCATTGCGATTAGCGATGAAACACAAGCCAAGGTGATTGCCTTTATCCATGAGCGGTTTATTGGGCTTGCGGAACGCTTTGAAGTATCCAAAGCTGCAGGTGATGCAGCATTGGGTGCAAATCAGGCATTGCCACTGTTCAAACATGTGCAAGTCGCCAAATTACTTACAGGTTTTGCCGATTCCGAAGCAGGGCAAGCGGTGGCGGCTGCCAATAAACGCATTGCCAATATCTTGAAGAAAGCAGGTGATGTTACAACGGATATTGATGAAACATTGCTGCAAGAAGATGCTGAAAAAGCATTGTTTGCAGCATTGATGGATGCTGAAACCAACTTCCCTGATATGCCTGAAGCACAACTGGATGTGTTGGCAGGTTTAAGAGAGCCTGTGGATGCCTTTTTTGATGGCGTGATGGTGATGGCGGATGATGCTGCGATTAAAACAAACCGCTTGGCATTGTTGGCAAGGTTGCGTGGTTTGTTCTTG
>CAMZLX010000065.1 GCA_947311795.1 uncultured Zetaproteobacteria bacterium | reverse complement strand
ACGTTTGGATAACTTCGTATCCAATTGCACGCGACCCATGGTTGAAACCGCTTCTTCCAATGTTGCCGCAGAACCATCATGGAAATAAGGCGCAGTCATCGCCACATTACGCCACGATTGCACACGGAACACATGGTCATCTTCTTCTTTGCCTGTAACCGACTTCAAACCAGTATCTTTACCATATTTGAAAGCAACAAATTCATTGCTGGTAAACAAAGGCCCTGAGTGACAAGAGGTGCAACCAATATCGGCAACTTTTCGCATGCCGCGTTTGGCAGCTTTGGAAATATCACCTTTACCTTGTACAAATTTATCAAAAAGTGCATTGGGTGTAAGCAAAGTGCGCTCAAAAGCTGCAATGGCTTTTGCCATATTGTCATAGTTTAGAGAATGTTTACCAAACACTTCATCAAACAGTGCTGTGTAACCCGCATCTTTCAAACGCTTAACAACAGCTTCTTCACTATCTGCTGCCATCTCCACTGGGTTAAGTGGTGGACCTTTAGCTTGGTCTTCCAATAACGGTGCGCGACCATCCCAGAATTGTTTGCTCCAAAAACCTGAGTTCAACACGGTTGGTGCATTGCGACCACCACGATTCCACTTGTGACCAATCGAAAATTTCTGATTATCCACACCCCACGTGCCTAGATTATGGCATGAGTTACATGAGAACTGACCACTCTTGGACAATGCTGGGTCAAAGTATAACTTCTTACCCAACTCAACCTTTTCAGCACTCATTGGATTATCCGCAGGCACTGGCACTTGTGTTGGCAATACACCCATCCCTTCTGGAATATCAGCCGCAACTGCGTTGCCGAATCCCAAGAATGATAATGATGCCAATAAAATAAGCTTTTTCATATCTAACTCCTTATATTTGTTTCTTACATGATACATATTGCAATATATTAGCGAACAATAATATAAGTCAGGTTAAAATAGTATTAAAATCAAAGAACATAACCCTACTGTTCAGGCATAGATTCTTCATGACTAGCCGCTAAGCTTTGCCACTATTCCACGCGCGAGGTTTCTTATGAGCATTTCTATCGGCACAGCTTTAACATCCACAGCAACCAAGGTCATGCTGCTGGGCTCAGGTGAGCTGGGTAAAGAAGTTGCCATTGAGTTGCAACGCTTGGGTGTGGAAGTCATTGCGGTAGATAGTTATGCCAACGCCCCGGCCATGCAAGTGGCGCACCGCAGCTTTATTGTGAATATGCTTAACGGCAATGCCTTGCGCGCGTTGATTGAGCAAGAAAAACCCGACTTGATTGTGCCTGAAGTCGAAGCCATTGCCACTGACACGCTTGCCGAGCTTGAAGGCGAAGGGTTTACTGTGATTCCCACTGCGCGGGCTACGCAACTCACCATGAACAGAGAAGGCATTCGGCGCTTGGCTGCAGAAGATTTGAATTTAACAACTTCCCCCTACCAGTTTGCTGAAACACTTGAAGCTTTTGAAGCTGCCATTACCCACATCGGCAAACCATGTGTGGTGAAACCCATCATGAGCTCATCCGGCAAAGGGCAGTCGGTGATTAAAACGGATGCAGACATCCAAAAAGCATGGGATTATGCCCAAGAAGGCGGCAGAGCAGGCAAAGGCAAGGTGATTGTGGAAGGTTTTGTGGATTTTGATTACGAAATCACACTTCTCACCATTCGCCACCGAGATGGCACCTCGTTTTGCCTACCCATAGGCCACTTGCAAGAAGATGGCGACTACCGCGAATCATGGCAACCCCAAGCCATGAGTGATAAAGCATTGGCAGCATCCAAACATATCGCCGCCCAAGTGACTGAAGCCTTGGGTGGTTACGGTTTATTTGGTGTGGAGCTGTTTATCAAAGGTGATGATGCGATTTTCAGCGAAGTCTCACCTCGCCCACATGATACAGGTTTGGTCACCTTGATTTCACAAGACTTGTCCGAGTTTGCGCTGCATGTGCGCGCAATTCTTGGTTTACCCATCCCCAACATCACACAACACGGTTTTGCTGCATCTTGCCCTATTGTGGTTGAAGGCGACTCCACGCATGTATCATTTGGCAATTTGGAAGGCGCGCTTGCCGAACCTGACACGCAAATGCGTATTTTTGCGAAACCTGAAGTACATGGAAAGCGGCGTATGGCAGTGATGTTGGCGCGAGGCAACAGCATTGAAGAAGCGAGAAACAAAGCCAAGAATGCAACGGCTAAGGTTCAAATTAAACTGTAGCGTTTCTGCTAAGCTGTTTGCTTAGTGCACAAACTGGATGTCTAAAGTCCGCATATAAGTGTGCAAGCCTGCATCTTGCACAGGAAACACATAAGCATCGGTATCCGATTCATTGTGATGCGAATGCCACCAACCCGGAGGGGTGACAAACACGGTATTTTTCTCCCACATCGCTTTCACAGGGTTAATGATTTTACCATCAGCATCAATCTTTTTACCAATCAAAGTATAAGTGTTTTCGGCAGCACTCACCGCTAAATCAAGGGCTACAGACTGATGACGATGCGGCTTTTGCATCTGTTGTTTGGGCAGCAAATTAAACAATGTCCACATGGTATGGGTGACTGTTTTTGATTTTGCAGAAGCGTGATTACCCAAAATAATACCCACACGGTTACGGTTTTCTTTCATCGCCGCTTCGCGAATGCGCTCAACAGCATCCATCATATATTTTTTATCATAAAAGGCTGGTTTAAACATGGGTTTACTTGGCACCACACCCATGTGTTCCAGCAATGGGCCATCATGCGTCCAATACAATGCGCTATCTTCTTCAGCAAAGTGGGTCACGCCTTCATTGCATGGCAAAGTAAACGAATCACCTTCTTTCCACTGAATCGTGCCTGTTTCAGTTTCGGTATAACCCTTGCCACGCATCACAAAAAAGATTTCCGATGTGGCATTCACATGGGTATGAATATTCTCATTCGGATTGATGCGAATATAATTGGCAAGCAAATTGGGCGATGTTGCAAGATACGGTGTCTCCAATTCTTTGGATAAATCCAAGGCAATCACGCGCGTCTCACCATGCTCATGCAAGGATGCAGGAAACGGCTGAATCGGTACTTCTTTTAAATCAGGTGTAGCAGCCGAAGAATATTCCCAACTTACAACTTCCTGCGCCCATGTTTCATTCATATTTCGCCTCGTTTATCCATCAATTCGCGGCGCATACTCATGATTTGGTTGGCTAAGGCAATTCAGTTTTTCTTATTCTTTCCTTCCAAAAAGCTTATCCATATCATTTAGGGATAAACGCACATAAGTCGGTCTACCATGATTACACTGGGCGATATTGGGCGTTTGCTCCATTTCACGCAGCAAGCTCACTTGTTCTTCATGGCTCAGGGTGCGCCCTGCTTTGATGGAACCTTTACATGCTCTGTTGCCCAGCCAACGCTCTAATATGCGTCCTAGCCCCGTGTTTCCCGCTTCAGTTTGCATACCCAGCAATACGCACGATTCAATCAACTCTGCCACCAGTTCCGCAGGCGGTTCACTGCTTAACATCGCAGGTATGCTATGGATTTGCACCGTCTCATCATCTTGAATGGACACAGACACCGCAAAAGCCTCCAAGGCATCTTTGTTGTCATGCAGCCATGCCAAGCTTTCGCTCTCGATGGTTAAACTTTCAGGGGTAAGCATCAGTTGCGCGGCAACCTTGCCACCAGATAGTTGGCTTTTAAGCTTTTCAAACGTCATGCGCTCATGGGCTGCATGTTGGTCGATTAACACAATACCGTCCGCTGTTTGCGACAATACATAACACTGATGAATTTGTGCCAAGGGTTGCCCCAAATCTAGTTTACCTTCCACATCATAAGCCGTATCATCTTCTGCCACCGATGAAGAAAACAAAAGCCTTTGCACATCTTCTGGCACGCGGTT
>CAMZLX010000064.1 GCA_947311795.1 uncultured Zetaproteobacteria bacterium | reverse complement strand
GATGCTTATGTTCGCCTGAAAGACAAACAACCCAAATTAAGAGCAGTTGCTACACTTGCGCCAAGTGTCAAAGCTGAAACCTTAAAACCACTGACGGATGTAGGTGTGCTGTTGTTGGAGCGCACTGAAGATAACTATGCGCTTAGAGCAGATGCCGCGATTGCTGTGTCAGGCACGGCGACTTTGGAATTGGCGCTTTGGGATACACCAACAGTGTTGGTATATAAAACATCGGCATTTTCGTGGTTTATCGGACAACGCTTGATTAAAGGCAGATGTGTTGGTCTTGCCAATATCCTTTTATTGGGTGATGCACCAAGTTCAGAAGGCATTGTGCCTGAATTGTTGCAGCACGATGCGACGATTGAAAATATTGAAGCTGCCGTGATGCCTTTATTAAACGGAGAAACACAGCAACAAAGCCAAGCCTTTGCAGATTTACGCGCCTTGCTGGGAACAAACAATCCAGCAGAGAAATTAGCCGCCCTTTGTTGGGCTGAGATGGTGAAATAGTGGCAATATATGCTGTGGGTGATATTCAAGGGTGTTACCAACCTTTAAAAACATTACTGAAACAAGTGTCTTTCGACCCAAGCAAAGATGTGTTGTGGTGCGCTGGGGATATGGTCAACCGTGGCCCTGATTCATTGAAAGTCTTGCGTTTCCTCAAAAGTTTGGGTGATGCATGTGTCTGTGTATTGGGTAATCATGATATTCAACTTCTGGCGTATGCTGCGGGTGGAAAATCGTTTGCAGGGGACACCTTGGATGAGGTGATTCAAGCCAAAGATGCTGATGAACTGATTGATTGGGTGCGTCATCAACCCTTGATTCATCACGATAAAGATTTGGCTTGGATTATGCTTCACGCAGGTTTAAGTCCGTTGTGGAGCTTGAAAAAAGCCAAGAAACGAGCAAAAAAAGTTGAGAAAGTTTTGCAATCGAAACATTGGGGTGATTTTTGTAAAATGTTGCAGCGCAAAGACTTTGCGCATGTTGAGCCTAAAGATAAAGCAGAGCGTCTTAGCTTTACCACATCCGTGTTGACCCGCACTCGTTTTTGTAGTGATAAGGGTGAGTTTGATTGGAAACAAAAAACTGCTGATGCCAAAGATAAACATGTGGTTGCGTGGTTTGAACATGATGCCAAGTGGAAGAAAGATGGGAAAAAGAAGGCACGTTTTGTTTTTGGGCATTGGGCAGCCAAAGGTTTGGTGGACAATCAAGAGCATGTGCTTGGGCTTGATACAGGCTGTGTGTGGGGCGGTGCTTTAACTTTAGCGAAATTGAATCATGGTGGGTTTGAAGTTGTGGCAAGTTGCGCGTGCAAACCATAAATTTGGGTAGAACAGACTTTCTGCTATACTTGGCAATGATTCGATTCTATTTGAGGTTTTATAATGATGAATAAACATGTGTTCTCTTTTGTGCTAGCGGCACTACTTACGTTTGGCTGGAGTATTTCTGCGTTTGCGTTTGCTAACTCCGATATTTTTGACTCCATATTATCTGCACATCAAAATGAATCACGCCCTAAAGGTATGCCATATATCGCTAATGTGGCGCAAGTTCCCGGCACATACAACGCATGGACAATGAAGTTTCGGGCGCAATATAAAGACGCGGAAACAAGAAAGAAGATTGTTGTAGGCATGCCAGCGACTCTAAAATACAAAGGCAATGCTTTGTATATCAAAATTAAACTTGCGGATGTTGACCGCCGCGTTGTGGATAGGGTATTTGAAGACTTAGAAGGTAGCATGAATGATTTGAAAGACTATGACAGTGGTGATTTGAAAGGCTTTCGCTCCAATATAGGACATAATACAAAAGCTGTATTACTTGAAGGAAGCGTCAATATAGCGGGAAAATCTTTAGAAGAAGTGCGGGACCTTCTTGTGGAGCTTCGCGAAGAAATGGCAGACTTTTATGAAGATTTGTACGAATCAAATATAGACGCCTTAGATGACTATGAAGAAGACATCTTGGATGCTAAGTACCCAAGCATTAATGATACACAAACCTTCTTGGAAGTAATTGGTCATGGTTTCACCCAGAAAAGTCAACTGAAACAACGTCAGTCTCAACTTGGGCATTGGGCATGGAAAGTGGGTGATGTTGATGTGGAAACCATCAATTTCGGTGACCATATGGAAGAATGGATTCTTTTAAATACAGGCTCGGGTATTTCTGAATATAAAACTGAAAAAATGTATGATGAATTAATCAAGCGTGTGAATGCGCGGTTACCCAAAGGGGCGAAAAGTATTGAGGTGAAGCCTCATCCCCGCAAATCTGGCATCACAATAGTGACGCTGGTATACCCATACAGTAAAAAAATTGATGGGGAAGATTTGCGCGCTTATCATGCTAAATTTGTTTCATATGTTGAAAATACAGCGACTGATTTAAATGAAATAGTCAGACCCTATTATCAAGAACCTGCGAAGAAAAAAGTATACTCATTAAGTTTTGAAGACTTCATTGCTGTGATTGATGATGGTTTGGAAAGCTTGCCCGTGCATGACG
>CAMZLX010000063.1 GCA_947311795.1 uncultured Zetaproteobacteria bacterium | reverse complement strand
CACGCAAGTGACGGCAACGGTGGAATACAAGCGGAACCGCGCAGGTGATTTGCTGCTTGATGGTGAGCATTTAAGCCTTGAAAGCATCAAGATGGATGGCAAAACATTGGACGCAAGCCAATATGAGCTGTCCGATAAAGCTTTAACGCTTAAAAACGCACCATTAAGCAGCAAATCACCTGCGCGGTTCCGCTTGTATTCCACCGTTGCCGTCACTTGCGTGCGCTCAGGCTCCAACTCAAAGCATAACAATACATGGCTTACGGTAAATGTTGGTTGTTGATAGTCTTTTAAATAAATCGTTTGTGTCATGCTTTATCCTTTTTCATACATATCTGTCACTTCGACTGCAGCGTAAGCGGAGTGGAGAAGTCTCTGAGATGCCCCCACGCTGGTCGTCATGACAGTTTCGCCTACCCGAACAATAGTTTCAGCCCAATCAAAATGGTAATGATTTCATAGCTTCGTTTAATCAGGGTATTGCCTTTGAGTATCGCCAAATGGCTGCCGATATAACCACCGATGAACGAACCAAGCAATAGCGCAATCAGCCAATCCCATTGGATGTCGGACAACAATCCCACCGTCACCGCACCTGCACCATTCCAAAACACGCCCACCATGACCAAAGTGTATGCCACGGCATGTTTATAATCCAAACCAAACCAACGGATGAGGAATAGGGTGACGAATAGCCCTGTGCCTGAAGTCAGCGAGCCATTGAGTATGCCAATGATAAACAACACCAGCCCGCCCATGATAAAACCGCGCTGTTGCATGTTTTTCGCTTGATACACTTGCCCCAAGCTTGGGCTAAACACCGAATACACACCCAAACTGATGGTCAACACTCCCAATGCGACATGGGCAAGCGCATCAGGGATTTGCACAATGATAAATCCGCCAATCACCACACCAGGCAGACCTGAAATCAACATCAACAAGGCAAGTTTCCGCTGCAATAAGTCTTCTTTGAGATACCGCGCCACAGCGCCTAAACCCAAAGCAACGCTGGCAATTTTGTGGGTCGCCAAAGCAATGCTAAACGGCAAACCCAACAAAAGAAGGGCAGGCAACTGAATCAAACCTGCACCACCACCTGCCAATGAAGAAAATGTGTTGGCAACCAATGAAATGGCAAAAAGAAGGGCTTGTTCAAACATGGTTGGGATATTGTGGAGAAGTGTTCAGAAGTAAAGGCTTGTATAAAAGTTTGTCACCTCGACCGTAGTGGAGATGTCTGAGATTTCTCCATTACGCTACGCTTCAGTCGAAATGACAGGTTTTATTAACACCGTCATACCCGCGAAGGCGGGTATCCAGCCAAGCAATCAGTTAAATAAGTATACTGTCCCCGATTTCTGATTTCCGAGTAAAGTGTATAGATTACTTTTCGTTAAAGAATCTTGGATCTTTTGAAACTCTCTCAATAGTTAAGAGTAAGCCACTTATCATTATTTGTTCATCGAGCTCTTTTTTTGCCTCATCTAACTTTTCTTCTTCCAATAGCTTTCTAACTTTCAAATTTTCACTATATGTCTCAAGTGAAGCGTTGCGAATGTCACTAAGAAGTGATTCAATTACAAAAAACGAACGAATATTTGCCACAATAGAAAGGGCAATCAATATTCCTAAAAAGAATTTCAGAATCGTTAAGTGTAGTTTTTTCATAACCCTTTCCTTTGAATAAATACATATGAGATAATAAACGCTTGTACATGTCAACGTAGAAAAAAAAGCATGGAATGTTAAAGTCCCGCAAAACTTTTTGAACACAGGAAAACCCTATGACATCCAAACACACCATTATTTATACCAAAACTGATGAAGCGCCAATGCTGGCAACGGCTTCATTCTTGCCGATTGTGCAGGCGTTTACCAAGACGGTGGGTGTGGACGTGGTGAGTAAGGATATATCGTTGGCAGGGCGTATATTGGCGCACTTCCCTGATTATTTGAGTGATGAGCAGAAGCAAAGTGATGCCTTGGCAGAGCTTGGTGCATTGGCGAAAACACCTGAAGCCAATATCATTAAACTACCCAATATCAGTGCATCCATTCCTCAGCTTCAAGCTGCGATTAGTGAGCTTCAAGACCATAGTTACGCTATTCCTGATTATCCTTCGGAAGCAAGCACTGACAAAGAAAAAGACATCCAAAGCCGCTATGCCAAAGTGTTGGGTTCTGCGGTGAATCCTGTGTTGCGCGAAGGCAATTCAGACAGGCGTGTGGCTGCGGCTGTGAAACAATATGCCAAAGATAACCCACACAGCATGGGTGAATGGTCTGCCGATTCCAAATCGCATGTGGCGCACATGGAAGATGGTGATTTTTATGGCTCTGAGCAATCGGTGGTGATGAGCGGGGCGGATACGCTGTCTATCATCTTGGAAACTGAAGCAGGGCAAAGCATTACATTGAAAGAGGGTTTAAGCGTTGAATCGGGTGAAGTGGTGGATGCGGCGGTGATGTCTAAGGCTGCATTGCGCGATTTTTATGCAGCACAAATTGATGATGCCAAAGACAAAGGCGTGTTGTTATCCCTGCATTTGAAAGCCACCATGATGAAAGTGAGCGACCCGATTATGTTTGGTCATGCGGTGGAAGTGTATTTCAAAGATGTGTTTGAAAAATATGCCGACACCTTTAAAAAATTGGGTGTGAACACCAAAAATGGCTTGGGCGATGTGTATGCCAAGATTGCAGACTTGCCAGATGATGAGCAAGCAGCGATTGAAGCGGATATTGCGGCGGTGTATGCCACTAACCCTGATTTGGCGATGGTGGATTCAGATAAAGGCATCACCAACTTACACGTGCCAAGTGATGTGATTATTGATGCGTCTATGCCTGCGGCGATTCGTTCATCGGGTAAAATGTGGGGCAATGATGGCAAGCTGCATGATATGAAAGCCATGATTCCAGACCGTTGTTATGCGGGTATTTATCAAGAAACCATTCAATTTTGCAAAGAAAATGGCGCATTTGACCCAACAACCATGGGTTCTGTCGCCAATGTAGGGCTGATGGCGAAAAAAGCTGAAGAATATGGTTCACATGATAAAACCTTTGAAATTGCTGAAAAAGGCACAGTGAATGTGGTGAATGCTGCGGGTGATGTGTTGATGAGCCATGCCGTGGATGCGGGTGATATTTGGCGGGCTTGCCAAGCCAAAGATGTTGCCATCAAAGACTGGGTGAAATTGGCGGTTTCTCGCGCTCAAGCTACGGGTAACCCTGCGATTTTCTGGTTGGATGAAGCCAGAGCACACGATGCCAATTTGATAACGAAAGTGAAGCTATACTTGCAAGACCATGAGATTGGCGATTTGGATATTCAGATTATGTCGCCCAATGCTGCGATTAAACATGCCTTGATGCGCGTCAAAACAGGCGAAGACACCATTTCAGTGACAGGTAATGTATTGCGCGATTATTTAACCGATTTATTCCCGATTTTAGAGTTGGGAACCAGCGCAAAAATGTTGTCCATCGTACCATTGTTGGCAGATGGTGGCTTATTTGAGACTGGCGCTGGTGGTTCTGCACCCAAACATGTACAACAGTTCACAAAGGAAGGGCATCTGCGTTGGGATTCCTTGGGTGAGTTTTTGGCATTGGCAGTGTCTTTAGAAGATATGGCAGCGAAAACTGATAATGCAAAAATAGCTGTGCTTGCCGCATGTTTGAATGATGCCAACACACAGTTTTTGAAAAATAATAAATCACCCTCACGCAAAGTGGGTGAGTTGGATAATCGAGGCAGCCATTTCTATTTGACCATGTATTGGGCGCAGGCTTTGGCAGCGCAAAGCGATGATGCCGAACTTCAAGCCAAGTTTGCACCACTTGCCAAAGCGTTGACCGACAATGAGCAAGTTATCGTGAATGAACTTAATACGGCACAAGGTTCACCTGTGGATTTGGGGGGATATTATCAACCTGATGAAGCCAAACTTGAGCAAGCCATGCGCCCAAGTATGACATTCAATCAAGACTTGGAAGCGATTAGGTCGTAAAACAATGTATGGTAGAATGGTGATAAAGTGAATAATCCAGTGGTAATAAGCCTGAGCAAGTGATGTTTTCAAATGAAATTGATAGAATTGAATAGAAAATCACGCCCATTGCTTTAAAAGACCTCAAAAATAGACTAGGTTTTGAATATAAAAATGTAATTGTGGATCGGGAATGGGAACTTTACTTGAACATAGAGTTTTTCACCTTAAATGTGGAGAAAGAGTATGAGTATTGATGTGTTGATTGGCGGTGCAGGCGGCAAACAAGTGAGCTTTGATGCGGCTATGGCAAACAGGCATGGCTTGATTGCAGGCGCAACAGGTACAGGGAAAACCATTACATTACAAACACTTGCAGAAAGTTTTTCGCGCATTGGTGTGCCTGTGTTTATGGCAGATGTAAAAGGTGATTTGGCGGGTATTTCTCAGCCGGGGAAACCACATAAAGAAATTGATAGGCGCATTCAAGAAATTGCGATTAAAGGTTATCAACACAGAGGTGTGCCGACCCTATTTTGGGATATTTTTGGTGAAGCTGGACACCCTGTACACACTACAATTTCCGATATGGGTCCATTACTTTTATCTAACCTTTTGCAGTTGAATGATACGCAGAGCGGGGTGCTGTATACAGCATTTCGTATTGCTGATGACGAAGGACTGTTGCTCCTCGATTTAAAAGATTTACGTGCCATGCTGGTGTGGCTGGGTAAAAATCGTAAAGAAGTCAGTGGTGAGTATGGCAATGTTTCGAGTGCAAGTATTGGTGCTATTCAAAGGAAACTTCTTGTGCTTGAAGAACAAGGCGCTGAAAATTTTTTTGCTGAACCCATGCTAAGATTGAAAGATTTGATGATGATTGATTTTTCTGGGCAGGGCGTGATTAGTCTGTTGGATGTGAGTAAGCTTATCCATAAGTCGCCTAAACTTTATTCTACTTTCTTACTTTGGTTACTATCTGAATTATTTGAAAACCTTCCCGAAGTGGGTGATGCGGATAAACCTAAAATGGTATTGTTTTTTGATGAAGCTCATTTAATATTTGATGATGCACCCAAAGCCTTGTTGGATAAGGTTGAACAGGTGGTTCGCTTAATTCGTTCCAAAGGCGTGGGAGTATATTTCATCACCCAATCACCGTTGGATATACCCGAAGATGTATTGGGGCAGCTGGGTATGCGTATTCAACATGCATTGCGCGCATTCACACCCAAAGACCAACGCGCTGTACGTACGGCTGCGGAAACATTTAGACCCAACCCCAATATTGATACGGAATCTGCAATTACAGAGCTTGGCATTGGTGAAGCCTTGGTGTCTACACTTGATAAAAATGGTGCACCAACACCAGTTGAACGCGTTTTGATACGCCCACCGGAATCAAGCATTGGTCCGATTGATAAAAGCAAACGTAATGAGCTAATACAGCGCTCTCCTGTGGGCGGTCGTTATGAAGAACTGATAGATCGTGAATCCGCCTATGAGCTTTTAAAGCAAAGATCTGAGGAGGAAAGTCGTGTTGCTGCAGCAGTAAAGGCTGATGAACAATCTTCCAGCGGAAGACCTAAGCGAAAAAGGTCAAGTAACCGTCAAAGCGTTAGTGAAGCGATTATGAAAAGTATAGCAAGGAAGGCTTCAACCATGATTACAGGAAGGCTTGTGCGTGGCCTTCTGGGGTCGTTACTTGGAGGACGTTAGTCTCTAGCTTCTTTCGTTGCGCGCATCAATCTTGGCTTGGATAAACTCGCCATGGTACACGCCGATTAGCTTGGCAAGCTTGCGAATCATATGTTCCTCATACGAATCAACTTTACCATCAGCCATCGCAACCATCCAAAGCTCTTTGAGAATATCAATGCGCTCTTCAGTGCTGAAATGGTCGATAATCAATGATGTAAACTGATGCAAGTCCATGGCTTTGTTTTGCGCATCGGTGGCATCTTCGATAAGTGTTTCCACTTCGGCATGGCTAAGGTCAAACCGCTTTTCAATGGCAGTGAAGATGGTGTGACGCTCATTGGCATCGACTTCATCATCAGCTTGCATGATTTCAATCATTAAAGCTGTCACCGCCAAGGCAATGGTGTGTTCCTTTTTTTCTGGTTCTTTGCTTTCTTCTGCGAATAACGCTTTGATTTTACTGAACATCATAGCTCCTTATGATAATTGGTCTAAGTTGCGCACCGCACCTTTATCAGCTGATGTGGTTAAAGCCGCATAAGCTTTAAGTGCCTTGGATACTTGGCGTTTGCGACCCACAGGTTTCCATGCGTCAGTACCTTTGGCATCCATGGTTTTGCGGCGTTGCTTCAACTCATCATCAGAAATAGCCAAATTAATCGAGCGATTTGGAATATCAATTTCAATGGTGTCACCATCTTCAATCAAACCAATCGCACCACCTTCGGCAGCTTCTGGGCTGGCATGACCAATGGATAAACCTGATGTGCCACCTGAAAAGCGACCATCGGTTAAGAGCGCACAAACCTTGCCCATACCTTTTGATTTAAGATAAGAGGTAGGATAGAGCATTTCCTGCATACCAGGGCCACCTTTCGGACCTTCATAGGTGATAATAACGATGTCACCTGCTTTGATTTTATCATTTAAAATGGCTGATACCGCATCATCTTGGGACACAAAGACGCGGGCTGTGCCATTAAACTTCCAAATGGACTCATCCACACCTGCGGTTTTTACAATGCAACCACGCTCGGCAATATTACCAAACAACACGGCAAGTCCGCCTTCTTTGGAGTAGGCATGTGCCATATCACGAATGCAACCGTTTTCGCGGTCGGTGTCCAAATGTTTCCAACGTTCCGATTGCGAGAATGCGACTTGGGTTGGGATACCACCGGGTGCTGCACGGAACATTTCACGCGCTGATGTATTGTTTTCATTCACAATATCGTTGCTATCCAAACCTTCACCCAAGGTTTTGCTGTGAACTGTGGGGATGTCGCGATGAATCAAGCCGCCTCTGTCCAACTCGGCAAGAATAGAAATCACGCCGCCAGCTCTGTGTACATCTTCCATGTGATAATGTTGCACGGCAGGCGCAACCTTGCACAAGTTGGGCACACGGCGCGACATGCGGTCGATGTCTTTCATGGTGAAATCCACTTCGCCTTCTTGGGCAATGGCTAATAAGTGTAATACAGTGTTGGTACTGCCACCCATGGCAATATCAAGCGCCATGGCATTTTCAAAGGCTTCAAAGGTGGCAATCGAGCGGGGCAGTACACTTTCGTCATCTTGCTCATAATAACGCTTGGTGATGTCGACAATGGTGCGTCCTGCTTGCAAGAATAATTTTTGGCGGTCGCTATGTGTTGCCAGCAACGAACCATTGCCTGGCAATGCCAAACCCAAAGCTTCTGCAAGGCAGTTCATGGAGTTGGCGGTAAACATACCTGAGCATGAGCCGCATGTTGGGCAAGCCGAGCGCTCAACGGCTGCCACATCTTCATCGGATTCAGAATCATCGGCTGCCATCACCATGGCATCCACCAAATCAAGGTGTTTCTCTCTATTGTTGATGGTTACTTTGCCTGCTTCCATAGGACCGCCCGACACAAACACCACAGGGATGTTTAGGCGAAGTGCTGCCATCAGCATACCCGGTGTAATTTTATCGCAGTTAGAAATACAAACCATAGCATCTGCACAATGGGCATTCACCATATATTCCACAGAATCCGCAATGATTTCACGGCTTGGCAAGGAGTAGAGCATACCGCCATGACCCATGGCAATGCCATCATCCACAGCAATGGTATTAAACTCTTTAGCAACGCCACCCGCACCTTCAATTTCACGCGCCACCATTTGCCCTAAATCTTTAAGGTGAACATGCCCTGGAACGAACTGGGTGAATGAATTGACCACGGCAATGATGGGCTTTTCAAAATCACCATCTTTCATGCCTGTGGCACGCCAAAGTGCGCGTGCACCTGCCATATTTCTGCCTGCGGTGGTTGTTCTGGAACGGTAAACTGGCATTTTAATACACCTCTTTTTCTTTGTTGGCTGTGCTTGGCACATCAATATCCGTGATGATTCCCGCTTTGGGGTCGTTAAACACATACATGTCCAAGCCTTTTTCGCTGTGTGCGATAATTGTGCTCACGGCTGCATCACCTGTGACATTCACAGCGGTGCGAATCATATCCAGCAATCTATCCACACCAATGATGAGCGCAATACCTTCAACGGGTAACCCCACTTGATTAAAGACCATCGCCAACATAATTAGCCCGACACCGGGCACACCTGCTGTGCCGATGGATGCGAGCACTGACATACCAATCACGGTGAGATAACCTGTTAAACCCAAATCAATGCCATACACATTGGCGATAAACACCGTGGCAACACCTTGCATAATTGCTGTGCCATCCATGTTGATGGTTGCACCGAATGGCACGGTAAACGATGCAATGGATTCATCCACGCCCAAGCGTTTCTCCACTGTTTGTAGTGTCACGGGGATGGTGGCATTGGAGCTTGATGTACTAAAAGCAAAGACTTGAGCTGTGCCCATTTTTTTCATGAATGTGATGGGGTTGACCTTGCCAAACAGTTTTAGTAACAACATCAGTGTGCCTGTCATGTGTAAAACCAGAGCGAGTACCAACACGCCAAAGTAACCCAGCATAGGGATAATCAAATCAATGCCTTGCTGGGCAAAAGTTTT
>CAMZLX010000062.1 GCA_947311795.1 uncultured Zetaproteobacteria bacterium | reverse complement strand
TTATTCGCCGTAGGCTGCAAGCGTTGCTGCCATTGCTTTTTTACCATCAACATCAACGCCAACGCGACCCAACACTTCGCCCAATGCAGATACACATTTAAGCACATTATCTTTACGACATGCATAACCCATCAAACCAATACGCCAAACTTTGCCCGCCATCACGCCAAGCCCTGCACCAATTTCAAGATTATAGTCGTTAAGCAACATACCACGCACTTGTGCATCATCCACACCTTCTGGAATCGTCACTGCATTCAATTGCGGCAAACGGTCAGCCTCTGGGACAACAAAAGTTAAACCCAAGGCTTCCAAACCAGCTTTGAGTGCATTGTGATGTTTGGCATGACGCGCCCAAGCATTTTCCAAACCTTCATCTTGAAGCAACACCAAGGATTCATGCAATGCATACAATGCATTAATCGGTGCAGTATGGTGGTAAGCACGCTTGGCACCTTTACCCCAATAGCCCATCACTAAATTCAAATCCAAGAACCAGCTTTGCACTTTGGTTTTACGATTTTGAATGCGCTCAACCGATGCTTGGCTGAATGACACAGGTGACAAACCTGGTGTGCATGATAAACATTTTTGTGTGCCTGAATAAATTGCATCTATGCCCCAATCATCCACACGCAATTCTGTACCACCCAAGGAAGTCACGGCATCAACGATGGTCAAACAACCGTGGGCATGTGCCAAGTCGCACATGGCTTTCACATCCGTGGTCGCACCTGTTGATGTTTCAGCGTGAACAAAGGCAACAGTGGTTGCTTCAGGATGCGCTTGAAGCGCTGCTTCTAATTTTGCAGGGTCGCAAGCTGTGCCCCAATCATCTTCAACCATGATGGCTGTTGCACCACAACGCTCAACATTTTCTTTCATGCGTCCGCCAAACACACCGTTTTGACAGATGATGACGGTATCCCCAGCTTCAACAAGGTTTACAAAACATGTTTCCATGCCCGCAGAACCCGGTGCAGATACGGGAATCGTTAATTCATTTTTGGTTTGAAAAGCGTATTGCAATAAACCCTTCATTTCATCCATCATTTGTACGAATAGTGGGTCTAAGTGACCAATCGTTGGGCGAGCCATCGCCTCTAGAATTCTAGGGTTCACATCGGAAGGACCTGGGCCCATTAATGTGCGTTGTGGTGGATGAAATGATGTTGTCATATTGTACCTCTCATAAATTTGAACTTGGAACTATACCCCGAAAAACAAGGGATGCACCCTCATGCAGTGTATGGCTATCAGGTATTCATTGCGGCCAAAGCTGCATACCCAGCACAGTAAATTCTACCGTCAGTGAAACGCATAACATGGTCACTAAGCCATAAACCAAAGAAAAACCCTCTGCGCGTAATTGCTGCACACCGATATAAGCACCTGCAATGGATGCAAAAAATGCAAACTCATTCATCACCAACAAGCTAAGTAGCGGCACAGCGCGCACACCATGAGAATCCACCGTATTGCCCAAAATAATCACGGGCATCATGGATAAACCCAACACAACGGCGATGTAAGGAAAGTTTGTTTTTTTCATGTTTTTAAAACCTTGGCTTGTTGATGATGCAACACTTTCGTTAACGCTGCGGTGGTGATAATACACCACACAGCAAACAATGCTGCAGGCAACGCAGTTTGAGGCTCAAAGTGCGCAAGTGCAAGCGCCACACCAAGCCCTGCATTTTGCATACCAATCTCAATCACCAAGGTAATGGTATAACTTCTATCAAACGAAAATGCCTTAGCGACCCAATATCCCAAGACATAACCCAACGCATTCACCAGCACTACCAAGGCAACCACCCAAGCTGTGAGTTGTGCAATGCGCTCTTGATTGGCTGCCACGGCATAACTGCAGATGATAATAATAGCGATTGATGCCAGCGCAGGGGCAATGGTTTCAACCTGCTTATGCCATGCTTGAAATTTGGGTTTGATGAGCATGGCGATAAATAAAGGAAGCACCACAATCAGAAAAATCGTCTGCATCATGGGCAAAAAGGGAATGGGGAGCCAAACTCCACCCAACCCATCCATAAGCAAAGGGGTGAGCAGTGGTGAAAGCGTGGTTGCAATCAATGTCATACCAATAGAAAAGGCAACTGCACCACCTGCAAGGTACGTCATCACATTGCTTGCCATTGCACCCGGGGCACAGCCTACAATAATAAAACCAAGCGCCAGTTTAGGTGAATAATCCAAAGCTATCAACACCGATGCGGCTGCAAAACCAAGCAAAGGCATAATAGTAAACTGACTTACTACACCAATCACGATGTTTGCAGGTTTGCGCATGGCAACCTTTGCTTCATCCAGCGGCAACACCAGCCCAACACCAAACATGGTGATGGCAAACAACCACAAGAAATAATCTTTGAACACCATAAACGCAGGTGGATAAAAGAAGGCGCTGATGGCACAAACCAAAGTCAGCACTGCCATATTATCGGATATGAATTTAAACACTAAACTCAGAAAACGAGAAATTGAAGTCTAGCTAGAAGGTGGTGCAGACTGTTCTATATATGCCACACCATTGTGATTTTCTATTATTTTCACACAATACGTGCTTGAGAATGTATGCATAAACGCATGATGAGTTGTAAGTACTGCATCCTGAAGTGCTTGGTTTTCCTCAAGGCTAGAAATATTTAAACCTATACTGGAACACTTTTCTTTTGAAATATGACGAGCATGAGACTTTTGCTTATTATGATTTGCAAATGTATCTATAATTCTTTTAACTTTTTCAGTATCACCATTACACATATTTTCTTCAAGCCATTTAGAAACCATTTTCTCAGACCAATCAATAGCCTGTGCGCAGGAACCTAAAAATGTAGGGTGATACTTACTTATAATAACTTGCCAAAGTGCTGCCGCCTGAGGATTTGATTTTATATCTTTTTTAGCTTGCTCAAACTCATCTAAAACGGCTTGGCACGCAAGTCCGCCCATCTGTGGATCAATAGGACCAAGGTTCGAGTGTTTACCCATTACTATTTCTTTAGAAGCAAATGCAATCATTGTTCCCGCTGACATGGAAATTTGCGGTACAATTACTCGGAAATCTTTGCCAAACATTGCATACAAATAATCAACAAGAGACTCGGTGGCCGCTATATCGCCCCCAGGGGTATGTAATATTAAGTCGAGCCCTTTAGTTCTATCAAGCTTATTAATTGTCAACATAAGCCCTGATTTGTCTTTGTCGTTGACAGCAGCATCTGCCGCCTGTGGCTTTTGAAGCCACCCAGAGTAATAAGCGATAGTATTCCTACCAGTTACTTGATAAATCTTCTTAAGATACTTTCTTCTTACAGTATCTAAAGGGTTAATATCTGGGTTGTTTTTTGCTTCCTGTTCAATCTCCTCAATGACTTCACTCCAATTAGGCATAAGTTAACTGCCTTTTATTAAAGTTGTATTCCCTAGAGATTGAAGGGGTCTATAAGAATTATCATAGAGACTTAGTTTCTGAAAATAGTCACCTTGCTTAACCCACTCTCTTTCAACAAACATTGCACGCTCAGAAGGGTTGACAATTTTTTCATAATCTGTCAAAAAAGAATTCGCAACACTTTTCATACTTGAGTTAACAATAACTTTTTTCATAGTGAAACTTTAGCCATTATCTCCAAATAACACAAGCAATCTCTAAAGCATAAGGGGTCAAGTCTATTATTGTATCATTTGAGTTACGGTGACAGTTTACTAAATACACTTCATTATCCTCTGCAACGACATCATATAAACTTAAACAATAAAGAATAGAAATGCAATTCATTGGTGTTATGTCGTTATTTTTAGGTAAATAACCTAACTTGAATGTTCATCAAACAACTAAAGCAAGTTAATCCAATGTTGTACAGGTTTATCCGTACCTGCCTGAATATGATGCAGGCAGCCAATATTTGCCGTGGCAATGATGTCAGGTTGATGGGCTGTTAAATGCTGCACTTTATTATCACGCAATGTTTGGGATAATTCAGGTTGCAACACTGAATATGTGCCTGCCGAACCGCAACATAAATGCGCATCCATCACAGGCGACAAATCATAACCCACAGATTTTAAGAGCGATTCAACACGACCATTCAATTGCTGCCCATGTTGCAATGTACACGGTGCATGAAAAGCAACTTTCTTAGTTGTATCCAGCTTCAACACACTCAAATCTTCTTCCGCCAAAACTTCCACCAAATCTTTGACTTTATCCGAGATTACTTTTGCTTTTTCAGCATATTCAGGGTCATCTTTGAGCAAATGTGCATACTCCTTGATTTCCAATGCACATGCGCTGGCAGTGGATAATATCGCTTCCACACCAAGCTCCACATAAGGCAACCAAATATCAATATTGGTGCGCACCCGCTTCAAACCTGCTTCTTTGGCATTCAAATGATTTTCCACCGCCCCGCAACATTGGGATTGCAGCACCCGCAAGGTTTGTATGCCCAACTTATCCAATACCTGCGCTGTATTCACATCAATTTCAGGAGACATGCTTGGCTGCACGCAGCCTTCAATCAACAACACTTTACGCAAATGTTCTTGCCTTGGATAAACACCCACTTTTTTTGCTTTGGGGATTTTTGCTTGCAAGGATTTAGGC
>CAMZLX010000061.1 GCA_947311795.1 uncultured Zetaproteobacteria bacterium | reverse complement strand
TTAACTTTATTTGCACAAAGGCGCATCGCCTTTTAGCATTGCCACAATGCAAATCATCGAAACATCTGACAAGAAACCCAAACTTAAAAGTTTAGACACTTTATTTATCAAAACTTATGGCTGTGCCATGAATGTTTATGACTCCTCGCGCATGAGCGATTTGATGCAAGAAGCCTATGGTTTACGCATTGTGGATGAGCCTGCCGATGCCGATGTGATTCTGATGAACACCTGCTCGATTCGTGAAAATGCTGAAAATAAAGTGTATTCAGAACTGGGAAGATACAAAAAGATTAAAGATAAACGCCCCGATTTAATTATTGGTGTGGGTGGTTGTGTGGGTCAACAAGAGGGCAAACGCATCCAAGAACGCGCGCCGTTTGTGGATGTTGTGTTTGGCCCGCAAACGTATCACCGCTTGCCTGATATGGTCAAAGAAATCCGCCGCGACCGTGTATGTCTGACTGAAGTGGATATGCCTGAGATTGAGAAGTTTGACCATCTTCCTAAACCTAAGGTGGAAGGATTGACAGGTTATGTGACCATTATGGAAGGCTGCGATAAATTTTGCACCTTCTGCATTGTGCCCTACACACGCGGTGCTGAAATTTCACGACCACCTGAAGATATTTTAGAAGAATGCCGTCAACTCATTGATGCAGGGGCGAAAGACATTTCGCTGTTGGGACAAAATGTGAATGCATACCACTGCGAAGATGCAGACGGTAACGAAGTTGGTTTTGCTGAATTATTGCATTTGGTGGGTGCAATTGAAGGTATGCAAAGGTTGCGCTTTTCCACATCCCACCCTATGGAAATGACCACGGAATTGTGCGAAGCCTTTGCTGAAATTCCTTCGCTGATGCCATATCTTCATCTTCCTGTGCAATCAGGCTCGGATGAGATACTTAAAGCCATGCACAGAGGGCATAAACGCGAAGATTATTTTAAAGCCATTGATGAGCTTAGGTTACACACACCTGATATTGCGCTGTCATCCGATTTCATTGTCGGTTTCCCTGGTGAAACAGAAGAAGACTTTGAACTGACCTTGGACTTGGTTCGTAAAGTAGGTTACGACTCTGCATTTTCTTTCAAATACTCACCGCGCCCCGGCACGCCAGCAGCCAAAGCTGAAGATGATGTGCCTGAAGCGATTAAAGATGAGCGCTTGCAACGTTTGCTTGCACTACTTAGGGAGCAATCCCGCGAACGTATGGAACAGCAAGTGGGTAAAACCACTGATGTTTTGGTTGAGGGTAAAGGCAAGAATGAGGGTGATTTGACGGGGCGCACACCTGATTTCCGCATTGTGCATTTCAAAGGGAATCCTCGTCTGATTGGACAAACCATGCCTGTTAAACTTACCCAAGCTTATAATATGTCGCTGCGTGGCGAACTGGTGATTGAAGCGTAATCTTGAAAATTAAAGAACCTATTTTGTTTGAATGTACTGACCTTGATGCTGCGGCATTGGGATTGTTTTGTGGCTCAAATAATCAACATATCACAAAAATTGAAGAAACCTTTGCGGTCTCCCTACGCGGGCAGATGGGCAAATGGTTTATTCTTGGTGAGCAGGCAGAGAGTGCTGTGTTGGCGTTGGATGAATTGAAGCAGCAGGTGCTTTCGGGTAAGCTGGATAAACAAGGCGTGGATGACTTGCTACGCGAATTTCGGAGTGGTGATATGGCAGAAGAGACGTATGACGAGAAAATCAATGCCATCACGCTGGCAGCAGGTCGCCGCAATATTCAAGGCAAAACACCCAATCAACGCAAATATCTACAATCGATTGCTGATAACACGTTAACTGTAGGCGTTGGCCCTGCGGGTTGCGGTAAAACTTATTTGGCAGTGGCACATGCCGTGGTCGCTTTACAAAGCCAGCAAGTTGAAAAAATAATTTTGACCCGTCCTGCGGTGGAAGCAGGGGAAAACCTTGGTTTTTTACCCGGTGATTTACAGCAGAAGGTTGACCCTTACCTTAGACCACTTTTTGATGCATTGTCGGATATGATTGGTATGGAAAAAATGACAGCATTGATGGAGCAGGGAAGCATTGAGATTGCGCCATTGGCATATATGCGCGGGCGCACCTTGAATGATGCCTTTGTCATTCTCGATGAAGCGCAAAACACCACCAAAGCACAAATGAAAATGTTTTTAACGCGGCTTGGTTTTGGCTCGAAAATGGTGGTGACAGGTGATGCGACCCAAGTGGATTTACCCAATGTTAAAGACAGTGGTTTGCTGCACGCACTTCAAGTCTTACATGGCGTAAAAGATATTGGTGTGTGTGAGTTGAGCAGTGAAGATGTGATTCGTCATCGCCTTGTTGAGCGTATTGTTAAGGCATACGATAAACATGATTGACGGCATGATAGCTAAAATATCCAATCGTGCTGTTGCGCACGTGTTTCATGGTTTTTCATCATGATTGAAGTGATGGTGGATGAAGGTCTAAATGTTTCATTTTCACAAGAAATGATTGAAAATGCGGTCAAAACAAGCTGTTTTGAAGCAAAAAACATCAAAAACCCATTGCTTTGCATTCGCTTTGCATCGGATGAAGTTGTGCAACAGTTGAATGCAGAATGGCGCAATCAAGATAAAGTGACCGATGTGTTATCCTTCCCCATGCAGGATGCAGAGGCGTTGGATAGCCAAGAGAGTTTGGGTGATATGGTTTTGGCTGTACCATTTGTCTT
>CAMZLX010000060.1 GCA_947311795.1 uncultured Zetaproteobacteria bacterium | reverse complement strand
CTTGAAAGCATTGATGGCGTGCATTCGGTTGAAAGTGGTTTGCGTGAAGGTTTGCCTGAGATTCATATTGAAGTGGATAGAAAACTTGCCACCTATGCCAATGTGGACTTGGCTTCGATTGCCACCCATATTCGTGCTGCATTTGATGGTATTCCTGTATCGACATTGAAGCAGGGCATTGAAGAAGTGGATGTGACTGTACGCTTCCCAGAACAAGCACAAAAAAGTGTAAAAGCATTGCAAGATTTATTGATACCCAACCGTCAAGGCGGGTTGGTACCGCTTGGTAAAATTGCGACATTCAAAGAAGTGCCGGGTTTAACCAGTATTCGTCATAAAGATGGTTTGCGGGTGTTGAATGTGACAGCGGAAGTGAATGAAGATGTGATTACATCCAAAGCCTTGAATGATATTGTGAAAAATCGGGATAAAACGTGGTTAAGCTCAGACAAAATTACGGATGTGAAATATGTGATGGGTGGTGAGCAGGAAAAAACCAATGAATCGGTTCAAGGTTTGATTTTCAGCTTTATTTTTGCCTTGTTGGGTATCTTTGTGATTTTGGCAATTCAATTTAATCGCGTTTCTTACCCATTCTTGGTCATGTTTGCGATTCCATTTGGCGTGATAGGTATTGTGGTGGGTTTGTTTTTACATGGGCAGCCGCTTTCATTTATGTCATTGATGGGTTTTGTGGCGTTAACGGGTGTGGTGGTGAACTCATCGTTGGTATTGGCAGTGTTGATTCAGCGTGAGTTTGAAGATGGTAAACCTTGGTTTGAAGCGATTATTCATGGTGGCAAACGTAGGTTCCGTGCGGTGATGTTGACGGCACTTACAACAGTGGTTGGATTGTTACCCACAGCTTATGGTTGGGGTGGCATGGACCCTTTCGTTGCACCGATGGCGTTGGCATTATCATGGGGTTTGATGTTTTCAACGGTGATTACATTATTTGCAATTCCAGCAACCCTTGGCATTGGTTTGGATGTCAAATCTTTGCTTGTTCGTTTGTTCGGAAAGAAGCCTGTTGAAACATGATAAAATGTTAATGTAACTTTCATGCTTAAATCATCTTAGCTTCGTAGAGTTTGCAGTGTCTGGCGCTACTCCCTCCCTCCCCCCTCCTCAGCGTCAGACGGCTATTGATAAAGGGCTTCGCTTGCGAAGCCCTTTTTTCATACCTATAACCATTTGTTTTTCAAGGCATTCATCTTTTATTAGCATATGCTAATGCCGTGTTCTAGCTCACAAAAAATTGACAGTCGATGTCGCCTGCTTTAGAAATCCGATTGCTTGATGGATTTGAGATTCTTATTTATCTATGAAATAAGCGGGGGAAAAGATGGGGCTTGATTATTTGGCTGCGAACTACTTGCCAATTTTTATATTTGTTTTAATTGCATTGGGTATGGGTATTGCACCCTTGGTGATGACAGTCTTGGTTGCGGAGCAACGCCCCGATGATGAAAAGTTATCAGCATATGAGTGTGGCTTTGAAGCTTTTGAAGATGCACGTATGCATTTTGATGTTCGCTTTTACCTTGTTGCCATTCTTTTTGTTTTATTTGATTTAGAAACTGTGTTCCTTTTCCCTTGGGCGGTGGTGCTCGATCAAATTGGTATTTTTGGTTTTATTGAGATGATGTTGTTTTTGGTCGTCTTGTTGGTTGGATATATTTATGCCTGGAATAAAGGGGCTTTGCAATGGGAATAGAAGGTCTTCTTGATAAAGGGTTTATCACGACAACAGCGGATAAACTTATCAATGGTGCGCGTACAGGTTCGTTGATGCCCATGACATTTGGCTTGGCATGTTGCGCTGTGGAAATGATGCATGCTGGCGCATCGCGTTATGACTTGGATAGGTTTGGTATCGTGTTTCGCCCAAGCCCACGTCAATCTGATGTGATGGTGGTTGCAGGCACACTGTGTAATAAAATGGCACCTGCGCTTCGTAAAGTATATGACCAAATGGCAGAGCCACGCTGGGTGATTTCTATGGGTTCATGCGCCAATGGTGGTGGTTACTATCATTATTCTTATGCAATCACACGCGGTTGTGACCGTGTGATTCCTGTGGATATTTATGTTCCAGGTTGCCCACCAACAGCTGAAGCATTGCTGTATGGCTTTATCCAACTGCAAGAAAAAATTAAACGTACAAATACGATTGCGCGGTAATTGATATGACTGAAGAATTAACGCAAAAGAAAGAGGGTGCGGTATCTGAATACGCATCATTACAAGAGAAGTTCGCTGATGCCGTTACAATTGAACAGGGCTTGGATTGCCCGTTGGTGATGGTGGCAGTGGATAGTATTGTTGAAGTTTGCCATGTTTTAAAATCAGAATTTGGCTTTGAACAAATGATTGATTTATGTGGTGTGGATATGTCGGAACATCCTGACTACATTGAAGGTTCGCCACAGTTTGAAGTGGTGTATCATTTATTGTCCATTCAGCACAATAAACGTTTGCGGGTGAAGGCTCGCGTTGGCGAACGTGAAATGATTGATTCCGTTACAGAAGTTTGGGCGGCAGCCAACTGGTTTGAGCGCGAAGCTTTTGATATGTATGGCATTATCTTTAACCACCATCCTGATTTGCGCCGCATCCTTACAGATTATGGTTTTGAAGGTTTCCCGTTGCGCAAAGATTTCCCGCTTGTGGGTCATGCGGAGCTTTTCTTTGATGAAGCTGAGTGGCGTTGCGTGTATAAACCAAACAAAGTAGAAAATCGTGTTTTGATTCCAAAAACATGGCCGGGGGTAGACCGTGGCTGAGATTAAAAATTATACCTTAAACTTTGGTCCTCAACATCCATCAGCGCATGGTGTATTGCGTCTTGTATTGGAGTTGGATGGCGAAGTTGTTGAGCGAGCAGACCCGCATATTGGGCTTTTGCATCGTGGTACAGAAAAGTTGTTTGAATACAAAACGTACCATCAAAACATTCCATATTTTGACCGTTTTGATTACGTATCCATGATGGCAAATGAACATGCTTATGCTTTGGGTGTTGAGAAATTACTGGGTATTGAAGCGCCAGAACGTGCTCAATATATCCGTGTGATGTATGCTGAGTTAACGCGTATTTTAAACCATACCATGTGGTTGGGTGCTGCGGCATTGGATATTGGTGCCATGACCATATTCTTGTATTGCTTCCGTGAACGCGAAGATATTTTCGATTTTTATGAAGAAGTATCTGGTGCACGTATGCATGCTGCATATTTCCGCCCGGGTGGTGTGGCACGCGATTTGCCAGAAGGTTTGCTGGCAAAAATCAAAGGTTTTACCGACACGTTTGAAGGTTATGTTGATGAGTATGAAACATTGCTAACTGAAAACCGTATTTGGAAGCAGCGTACGGTTGATATTGGTGCAGTGGATGCAGAAGCTGCGCTGGATAGAGGTTTCTCGGGGCCAATGATTCGTGGTTCTGGTATAGAATGGGACTTGCGAAAAACACAGCCTTATGATGTATATGACCAATTGGAATTTGATATTCCTGTGGGCGCCACAGGTGATAGTTATGACCGTTATTTGATTCGTGTCGAAGAAATGCGTCAAGCCAATCATATTGTTAAGCAGTGCATCACTTGGTTGGAAAACAATGAAGGTCCAATCAAGGTGGAAGATTATAAATTGACCAATCCGCCGCGTGCCACCATTAAAGATGATATGGAATCCTTGATTCATCACTTTAAATTTTTCTCTGAAGGTTATCATGTGCCTAAAGGTGAAGTGTATGCTGCGGTTGAACATCCAAAAGGTGAATTTGGCGTTTATATCGTATCGGATGGTTCAAATAAACCCTACCGCATGAAGGTGCGCGCACCGGGTTTCCCACACTTGCAAGCCATGGATTATATGGCGCGCGGGCATATGTTGGCAGATGTGGTAACGATTTTGGGTACGCAAGATATTGTGTTTGGTGAGGTGGATCGATGAGTTCTTCAAATCAGCCACGTTTTAGTGAAGCGCGATTGGCAGAAATTGAAACGTTGGTGAAACGTTATCCTTCTGCAAAGTCTGCGTTGATGCCTGTGTTGTATATGGCACAGCAAGATTTTGGTTATTTAAGCATGGAAACCCAAGAAATGATTGGTGAAGTTTTGGGTCTTCGAATTATGGAAGTGCGTGAAGTGGTTACGTTTTATACCATGTTCAAAGAGCAGCCACATGGTAAATATCTTTTGGAAGTGTGTACCAACGCCAGTTGTATGCTTAATGGTGCGGATGAATTGTATGCGCACATGAAAGAAACACTGGGTATTGAGCCGGGTCAAATCACAGAAGACGGTTTGTTTTCAATCGCTGAAGTGGAGTGTGCAGGTGCATGCGCAGGTGCGCCCGTGGTTCAAGTGAATAATATGTATTATGAAAAAGCTACGACATCATCTATGGATGAGTTGATTACAAAAGTGCGTGCAGGAGAGGTGATTTAAATGATTTCTTCTGATCCAACAAAAGTAACACGCATTTGCTT
>CAMZLX010000059.1 GCA_947311795.1 uncultured Zetaproteobacteria bacterium | reverse complement strand
GCAAAAAGGTTGGGCGACACCGCAGTTTGCTGTATGCAAATGAGGATGTTGGTTAAGCTTTTTAACACAGGCGCAGCCCAAAAAGCATCGGATACATCAATTTTACAGCCAGGAGTCCTAAAAATGTTATTCGTTGCCGTCCGCGCCGCCCGCCGTGCTGGAGATATTATTCTTCGTCATTATGAAGATGCCGATTCCTATTCCATCAAACAAAAACAAGACCGTGATTTTGTCACCGAAGTCGATAAACAAGCGGAAGGCTCCATTATCCGAGAAATTCGTAAGCATTATCCCAACCACGGCATCGTGGCGGAAGAATCTGGGCGCATCAATGCTGATGCCGATATTCAATGGTATATCGACCCACTCGATGGCACGACCAACTTTATTCATGGCTACCCTCACTTCGCAGTATCCATTGCGGCATGGCAAAAAGGCAAACCTTTGCTTGCTGTGATTCATGACCCTATCCGTAATGAAACCTTTGAAGCCAAAAATGGTGGTGGTGCATTCTTAAATCGCCGTCGCTTGCGTGTTAGCGAATGCAAACACGTTAAAAATGCATTGTTTGCATCGGGTCTTCCCCCTTATCAACGCGCTGGCATTGATGATTTCCAAAAGCGTATGGACAACTGTATGCGTGCTGCCGATGGTTATCGTCGTGGTGGTTCTGCCGCTTTGGATTTGGCGTATGTGGCTGCAGGTCGCATCGATGCTTACTGGGAAGCAGGCTTGGAATCATGGGACATCGCCGCAGGCGTGTTGTTGGTGCAAGAAGCTGGTGGTATGGCAACAGGGTTAAGCGGTGAAAGCATTGACCTTGAAAAAGGTGATGTGCTTGTGGGCAATATTGCTATGCATGAAGGTTTTCAGAAGCTCATTAAGCTCTAAACACAGAAAAGCGGCAGGTTATGCCTGCCTCACTTTTTTAAGGTTTGATTTACCCATCATCATGCGGCATCAACCACATTTCATAAATCGAAACCACCCACATAAAGGCAAAAGCAATGCCCATGCCTGTGCCCCCAATAATGACCACCCATGCAAACATAGGGTCAAGCTTGGTTAACCACCATGATGAAATATCCATGAGTTGTGAAACAAATGGCATAGACACCGCCAATGATTTTAACAGTGTGGAAACATGCGTTGCCATCACAAAGATTAAACCGACAAAGAAAAAGATAAATGAAATGCCAAACAAATGAATATGTGAGACGCGTGTTAACGATGAAAAGCTCGCACCAGTGTCCACTTGAGCATAATTTTTAATGGTCTCAAAATGAGAAAAGTCGGGAAGCCCCATACCTGCTTCAGTGCTATGACAAGCCAAGCAGTTGTTCTCGAAAATCGTGTTGATGCCGCGTTGCTTAAAGCTTACCTCATCCGCACCAACATGCACCCACTTAATAATAGCCAACCTATCGGCATCCGATGCATTTTCTTTCATCGAACCATCCAGTTTGTTTTCCAAGACTGTGCCTGAACGGTTGCCGTAATAGCTATAAACAATGTCATCAATGGATAAACCAAACTTACCATCCGCCATACCATGGGTGAAAAGAATTTGAGCGGTTGCCATGATATATCCAATACCAACCACACATAAATATGAGGTGAATAAGACCTTAAGGGGAATGCTAATGTTGGTTAAATTATAATCTTTGAACATAGAAGAGCCCTCGTCGATGTAGCCTAAGCAATAGAGCTCTTCTATATGGGCAATACAAATGGGGTGGACGACGGGGCTCGAACCCGCGACCACCGGCATCACAAGCCGGGGCTCTACCAACTGAGCTACGTCCACCATATTGCTTTGATTCCTAGAAGGCTGAATGGCGCGCCTGGCAGGATTCGAACCTGCGGCCTACGGATTAGAAGTCCGTTGCTCTATCCAGCTGAGCTACAGGCGCTTATTTCCAGCAGACCAATCTAATTAAATATGTAAGTTTTAATGGTCGGGGCGGGGTGATTCGAACACCCGACCCTCTGGTCCCAAACCAGATGCGCTACCAGGCTGCGCTACGCCCCGACATTTAAAAACATCTTCCAACTTTGGAAGGCGGCGAAACTTACGGATTTAAGGGTAAGCCGTCAACCGTAATATCAACTTGTAAACATAACAGGGTTGCTATCCAACAAAAAAGGCTGCAAGATTTAGCTATATGAGTAATATAATCATCGCTTTAGGTGGAAATATAGGTGATGTGCAAGAAAGCTTTGAAAGCGCACTTGCCATGCTAAACCAAAGCTGCCACATCATTACAAAGTCAAAAATATATCAAACACCTGCCTTAATTCGCCAAGGCGCTGCACCACAGCCCGACTATTTAAATGCCGCCATTCATGCGGTGAGCACGCTTACCCCTGCCGCCATACTTGCCGAACTACATCGCATCGAAACAGCCCTTGGAAGGGAGCGAAAAGAGCACTGGGGAGCGCGTACCATTGACCTTGACCTGATTGATTATGAAGGATTTACATCCACCAACCCTGCTTTAATGTTGCCCCACCCTGAATTGGCAAAGCGCCTGTTTGTGTTGCAGCCGCTCCATGATATTGTACCAAACTGGATTCATCCTATCACTGGTTTAAGCGTATCTGAAATGACGACATCGCTTGAAAATGCAGGAGAAACAAGGGTTGAAGGAGAAATTTGGTGAGCGCAGGCATAAACTTAACTCACATCGCTATTGAAGGCGGCATTGGCGTTGGTAAAACCACACTTGCCACACGCCTCGCCGAAAAGCTTGGGGCAAACTTGTTGCTCGAGGATATTGATGATAACCCCTTCTTAGAACTGTTTTACCAAGACCCCGAACGCCATGGCTTGTCCGTGCAACTTTCTTTTCTTTTTTCACGCCTAAAACAATGGCAGTCCATGATTCAACAAGATTTATTTCACTCGCTTATCATCAGTGATTATTTGTTTGCCAAAGACCGTTTATTTGCCATGACCAATTTATCTGATGAAGAATTTGCCTTGTACAACCAAGTCGCGCAAGTGGTTGCCGCGGAGCTGCCCAAACCTGATTTGGTAGTTTATTTGCAATCTTCGCCAGAGGTTGCCATCAAACGGGTGCATCAACGCAATCGAAGTATGGAAAAAGACATAAGCCTTGATTATTTAAAACAAATTGCCGAAACCTTTGATACCTTTTTCTTTCATTATCAAGAAACCCCTCTACTTGTGGTGCAAACCGATCGTATCAATTTTGCAGAGCGACCCGAGGCATTGGATATGCTCATTGAACGTATCCAACATATGGGCCGAGGCACTGAATTTTGGGCGGACTACACCGATTAACTCCTCTAAATGAAAATACAAACACAAACATCCAAGGTCTAAACTTTGACTTGCTGTAATGGCTTGGCAGCCTACGCAACCCTCATTTATAAGCTGGAAAGGAAAACACTATGTCAAAAACTCAAACACACGCGCGTTCTATTACGGAAGTCCCACGCGTTGGGCAAACCAGCGATGATTTAATCAATGGTATGCAGCGACACTTTTTGCGAACATTGGGTTTGAGTGATGCATGTATCTCCGACCACTATAAGTACCAAGCATTAGCGTTAACCATTCGCGATCGCTTGATGGAAAACTGGAAAGATACCAAAGAAGCAGTGCAAGAAGCCGATGGCAAGCGCACTTATTATTTATCACTTGAATTTTTGATGGGCAGAGCTTTGGGTAATGCGATTTTAAACCTAGGTCTTGATGAACAAACCACAGAGGCACTTCACGCCCTAGGCATTGATATTGAAGAAATGATTGAG
>CAMZLX010000058.1 GCA_947311795.1 uncultured Zetaproteobacteria bacterium | reverse complement strand
CAAGCCGATGGGCGCATTTGATAGCGCACTTTGGACAAAACTTGTTCACCATCTTGAATAGCTCTCAGCCATGTGGTTTCAGCAACTTGAACTTGGGTAATTAAAGCATCTTCAGGTGGGGCAACAATCACCCTCGCAGTTGTACCATCAAGCTCGACAACATGCCAAGGACCATTGGGTAAACCCAAACCTTTGCGTTGTCCAAGCGTGAAGTGGGCAATGCCTTGATGGCGACCAAGGATATTGCCTTCTCTGTCCATAATGTCGCCAGCTCTAAAGCCCGCTTCAGCACCTTCTTTTTTAAGAAAAGCAATGCGATTGCCAGCAGGGATAAAACAAATGTCTTGGGATTCGTGTTTTTCAGCTGTCATCAAATCATAGTGACGGGCTAAGATGCGCGTGCCATCTTTTTGCAAATGACCCACAGGGAAAAGAATGCGTGCAACTTGGTCTTTGTTGGTGGTGGCTAAGAAATAACTTTGGTCTTTGATTTGGTCGTTGCCGCGATAAATATGTACACCTTCTGTATCATCTTTGCGCTGCACATAGTGACCCGTGGCAATAAATTCAGCTTCCAATTCATCGGCAGCATCAAGCAATGCACCGAATTTCACAAAGCGATTGCAACGCTCGCATGGATTGGGGGTGCGCCCTGTTTCATAATCATTGATGAAAGGGTCAATCACATTTTCGCGGAAGTTTTCGCGCATATCCATATTGTAAAAAGGAATGCCGATTTGGTCGCACACGCGCCGCGCATCATAAGCATCATCGAGTGAACAACATGAACCATGCCCAGAGACTTCATCGCGGTTGTAGTCCCACACATGCAGGAATACACCAATCACATCAGCGCCTGCTTCCTTGAGCATGGCAGCGACCACCGATGAATCCACGCCACCCGACATCGCAGCAATCACGCGCACACCTTTGAGGTGTGATAAGTCAGGTTTTAATGCGGCAATGTCATCGCTCATACCTACTCCTGCAAATATTTTTTTTACACGTCATTCCCGCGAAGGCGGGAATCTATTGGTTTCAAAGCTTCTATGGATTCCCGCCTTCGCGGGAATGACAGCATTAGCTTAAAAACAAAAAGCCTACACGTTTTGCAACAATGTAGGCTTTAGAAAGGGTGTTAAATCAATGCCTACAAGCTATCGCGTAACATCTTCTCATGTTCAGATAAGGAACGACCAAATGCAGGACGTTCAAAAACTCTGTCCATGTATGCTTCCAAATGCGGCCAATCAATAGTGCTGATGCCGTTGGATTCTAAGCGCCATAACACAGGTGCAAGGGTGATGTCTGCAAGCGTATATTGTTCACCAATGAAAAACACTTGGTTGGCAAGGTAGCCGTCCAATGATTCAAGGTAGGCGCGCATTTTCTTGGCAGGCTCAGATTTTTTCTTTAAACGAACCAAGTTGTAATGAAGCGGATACACTTCTTGCTCAATGCGCATCACAGCTAAACGCATTTGTGCGCGTTCCGCAGGTGAGCCTGGTTTAAGGGGAGGGTGAGGATAACGCTCATCCAAATATTCATTCACCACCGATGATTCAAAAAAGACCACATCACGGTCAATCACGGTGGGAAGTTTGCCGTATGGATTGATTTTGGTGAAATCGGCAGGAAGCTTATCTTCATCCAATTCAAAGCGTTCAACAGGCAACTCTTTTTCTTCTAAAACAATACGTGTGCGATGAGAATCAGGGGAAACGCCACTTGAATATAATTTAATCATTTATCTTACTCCAGCAAAAAAAGGTTGCGGAATATACCATTAACGACAAATAAATAAAGAATGTTTATTGACACGAAGAATTTAGCGGCTCTTTAGGTCAGATTGTAGCCAGCTATGCGCATGATGAATGGCTGTTGTTATGGCATCACCTTTGGCGATATGTGCTGAGATTGCAGAAGCCAAACGGCAGCCTGTACCGTGTAGTTTTGCGTTGCTGATGTTTTGTTTTGGATGCTCAAGGATGCTGACTTCATCATGTGCCATGGAGAGTATATCTTGCAACTGTTGCGAGTTTCCATGTCCACCTTTGAGCAAGACTGGGGTTTGAAATATCTCAAACAAACGTATGGCTGTTGGTTTGGCATCATGCGTTTTGTTGCCCAAAAAAAATGTCGCTTCATCCAAGTTGGGTGTCCACAATGTTGCATGGAGGATAAGTTTTGCATATGCGGACTTGGCAGTTTCTTTATCAAATAAAAATGTACCCGATGAGGATATAAGCACGGGGTCAATAATCAGTGGTATGTGTTGGATGAACGGCATCAAGGCTTCAAGGTGTGCTTCATCATACAACATGCCCGTTTTGATACATGCAATATCGTAGTAATCGAATATAGCGTGCAGTTCAGCCGTGAAATGGTCTATGGATGAAGGCTGGATAGACTGGATAACATCGGGGTTTTGCGCGGTAAGCGCAGTGGTTGCTGAGCAACCTTGAATCCCTAGAGTTTCAAATACGCGCAAGTCAGCTTGGATACCTGCGCCGCCGCAAGAATCCGAACCACCAACGGTTAAGCAGACGGGGCGTTGTTCCACAAATTCACTATATTTTCAGCTTGGGTTTGAATACTCTCGGGGCTGCCATCAAACAAGCTTGAAATCACAGCAGCATACGTTGCCCCTGCCAATTTTATCATCACAAGATTATCCACATTGATGCCGCCAATGGCGCATATTTTGGCATCGGGAAACATGGCGGATGCTTTGGCGAGGCGAGCCACGCCAATTTCAGGCACATCGGCTTTGGTTTTGGAGGCAAATACTGCACCGAATGAAATATAATTTGCGCCATGTTGCAGTGCCATCTTGGCAAACTGAACATCGGCTCGGCAGGTGATACCTACGATTAAATCATCAGGTAAATCATCGCGCATGGTGAGTAAGTCGCGCACATCATCTTTGCCCAAATGAACGCCGTCTGCGTCACTTTCTTTAGCAAGTTGCGTTGAATCGTTAATTATTAGCGCAGCATCATAACGTTGCGTGAGTTCACGTAACTGTTGGGCGCGTT
>CAMZLX010000057.1 GCA_947311795.1 uncultured Zetaproteobacteria bacterium | reverse complement strand
ACAAACATATAACTCAGTGCATTTTCTTGAAAGCCAGCTTTCATGCTTTGGATAGACTTACCTGCTTTGGAGAGCAGTGCATCGCCAAGTGATGTTTTGGCAATCAAAAAGATGATTGTCGCACCCAATGTCGCACCGACAACTGTGAACAAACCACCCCAAACTGCACCGAATAGAAAGCCACCTGTGAGCGTCATAATTGTGCCGCCAGGCAGTGAAAATGCGACCACAACAATGTATGCAGTTATGAAGGCTAATGCGGATAGGATGGGATAATCGGCAACCCATGTGTTGAGGGTTAAGCGATGTACGCGCAACTGGTCAAAGCTTAGGTATTCATGCAAACCAGACATCACAAAAGCTGCGGTGATGGCTGCGATAATAAGTAGGGGCAAACTCTTCTTGAACATGATGTTTCCTTTTATAACCGAGATGGGCAGATTCTGATATGAAAGTATCACAAGCGCATCACAATGTATTTGGCAGTATAGTCGATACCCATTCTTTTTCCTTACAGGATTTATATAAGTGTTTCATAATGCATTAATGTTTGATGCGCTATGATTCTTCCATAGATGGAAACAGATATGGAGTGAGTATGAAAAAGATTTGGATGGTTGCAGGATTTACACTGATATTGGCAAGCTGCGGAATCACAGGTGGCACGGGTAATAACACGGCGGATGCAGGTCTTTCCACGCCGCTTACAGTGAATGAGATTGCAGGCTTAAAATATATGCGTGAGGAAGAAGAATTGGCACGCGATTTGTATATGAATATTTTTACAGCACGCGGCTCAACGTTGACCATTTTTCAAAATATTTCGCTCAACGCAGAAGTGGGTCATGCGCAAAAAATGTTGGATTTATTGAATACCTATGGTGAAGCCGACCCGTCCACAGGTAATCCCGCAACCTACACCGATACAGGTTTACAAGCTTTGTATGATCAACTGATTGGTACAGCAACGGGCGGTGCAACAACAGACCTTGATGCATTGATGGTGGGTGCGAAAGTTGAAGAAGTGGATATTGATGACATCAATGCGAAAAAAGCACAGGTGCAGCCCGTTCATGCTTTGATTATTCAAACCTATGACAATTTGTTGTGCGGTTCACGTAATCATTTGCGCTCATTTGTTTCGCAAATTGAAGCGATAACAGGCACAACGTATACACCGCAAATTCCGGCACTTGCTACAGAAGTGAATACGATTTTGGCAGGTGGCAGAGAGCGATGCGGTCGATAACAGCATTTAAGTTTGATTGCTTTTTGTAGGCCACCCCCATATATTCCTTCGTTATGGGAAGGGTAATACAAGAGCCTCAAGATTTATTGCAACGGCGTAGTGACATTGCAACACAATGGGAAAGTTTTGTGTCTGGCGACAGCGTGGATGATGATGTGCGGTTTGAGATTGCAGCATCTTGGAAGCGTAGCGCAACCCATTTAACTGCCAATAAATCCTTTGCCCCGACTGAAGACAGTCAGATGATTGAAAAGCGTTGGCAAAAGTCAGTATTGGCTGTCGCCGCTGCCAAACAACAAGATAATATCAAACAATTGGCGAAAGAAGGTGAATTGGTTGCTGCTATTGCCGACCCTTGCGGTATATTATTATGGACGTATGCCAGCAAACACATGGTCTCACGCGCTGAAAATGTACACTTCCATCAAGGTGGGCGTTGGGATGAGCCTTCTGCAGGCACCAATGCTGTGGGTTTATCATTGCGCTTAAAGCAAGCGGTTACCGTATTTTCATCTGAGCATTACCAGCCTTTTGTCCATGATTGGGTATGTTATGCCGCGCCCATTATTCACCCTGAATCAGGGCAGTGTGTTGGCATTTTAGATTTATCGACCACGTGGAAGCGCCACACTCCGTTGGGTCAAGCGGCAGTCAATGACATGGCGCGTTCCATCGCTACTGCATTACCTTTAGAACAGCCCAAGGCAGCTTTAGAAGTTCATGTTTTGGGGCAACCCCGTATTGTATTTAAGGGTAAGAAAATCAACCTGACCAACCGCCAGCTTGAGATTTTATGTATTCTTGCGCTACACCCACAAGGGCTACACTTGGATGCTTTTCATGCAGCATTGTATGGTGATGCATGTGTCAGCTCGACCACGCTTAAAGCCGAAATATCACATTTGCGTCAGATTTTGGATGGGCAAATTGCATCGCGCCCCTACCAGCTTACCATGCCATTTTGGGCAGATTTTGTAGAAATATGGCACTTTCTGAAACAACATGATACGCATGAAGCCATGGCTTTGTATCGCGCCCCCATGTTGCTGACTTCACAATCTCCCAGCATTGAAGAGTGGCGAACCTGTTTGGATGCTACCATGCAGCAATGTATTCACCACTGTGATGATGCTTCATTGCTTATGGAACATATGCATCAAGCAGGTGAAGACTTGGCAGTACAAGAGCGGCTAACAGAAATCGCAGCTTTGAAAGAAGCATAAAAAAACGCGAGCTGATAAACAGCCCGCGTTCGTTTTCCCATCTGGAAGGTATAGTGGGAAAGATTCTTGCGGCGTTTAGAAGAAACCCAATGGGTTAATATCGTAACTCACAAGTAGATTTTTGGTTTGTTGATAATGGTCAAGCATCATTTTATGGGTTTCACGCCCAACGCCTGATTTTTT
>CAMZLX010000056.1 GCA_947311795.1 uncultured Zetaproteobacteria bacterium | reverse complement strand
TTCTTCATTGAAATCAATGCCTTGTTCGCTTACTCGCCAACCAATAAACCGGTACAAAAGCCCAGTGTCCAACACTGGAAGCCCCAACTCTTGCCCCAGCATCGCTGCAATCGTGCCCTTACCTGAACCCGAAGGCCCATCGATGGCGATTTGCAAACCGTCTATAACCTGCCACATATTTATGATGCTTCCCAGCGCACATTCATGCCTATGCTTTGTGCCAAATCGACAAAACTTGGAAATGATGTTGCAATCGCCGCCGCATTTTCAATGCGAATCTCTTGATCCATTTTTTGTGCCGCCACAGCCATTGCCATGGCAATACGGTGGTCACCGTGCGCGTCAACTGTGACCCCACCTTGTAGGCTTGATTTGCCATGAATGATTGCGCCATCTTCTTTTTCTTCAATATCTGCGCCACAAGCTTTCAAAGCTACAGCCATGGTTGCAATGCGGTCGGACTCTTTGACACGCAACTCTTCAGCATCATCCAAAATAAATGTGCCTTCCGATAAAGCCGCAGCTACAAACAACACGGGGAACTCATCAATCGCATCGGGAATATCTTGCGGATTCACTTTCATACCCTGCAAACTTGTCGATTTCACCCGAATATCTGCCACAGGTTCTGCACCCACGGTGTTTTCAGCTTCAAGCGTTAAATCTGCCTGCATATCCCCCATCACCCTGCGCCAACCATCACGCCTTGGATTAATGCCAATGCTGTTTAACACCACATCTGAGCCTTCAACAAGGGATGCAGCTACGGCAAAAAACGTAGCTGATGATGGGTCAGCAGGGATTTGCACCACATCTTTAGGCGCAGTCAATTTCCCCGTTGGTTTCAAACGGCAGGTCAACGCACTCACGCGCTCAACTTCTTGCCCAAACAAAGGCAGCATACGTTCGGTATGGTCTCTCGTGGCTTTGGGTTCAGTTACCATTGTTTCACCATCAGCAAACAAACCTGCCAACAACACACATGATTTCACTTGTGCTGATGCGACTGGTGATTGGAAGTCCATACCTTTAAGCTTTCCACCACGAATCGACAGCGGCATTTTGTTACCACCTTCGCGCCCATCCACCTTGGCGCCCATGGCTCGCACAGGGTCTGCCACACGGCTCATGGGCCGCGAATGCAAAGATGCATCTCCCACCATCACACTATGGAAATTTTGCCCTGCTAAAATACCTGTAATCAATCGCGCTGCAGTACCTGAGTTCCCCGCATCCAAAACATTGGTCGGCTCTTGCAGCCCGTTCAAACCCACACCTTTGATTTCCAAAGCAGTTTTTTCTTCGTTCAACCATGTGACTTCTGCACCCATAGCTTCAAACATGGCAGCAGTCGCAAAATTATCATCACCCGGTAAAAAACCTTCAATTTTTGTTGTGCCTTCAGCCAATGCACCCAACATAATCGAGCGATGCGACATGGATTTATCACCGGGAACAGTGATATAACCTTGAAGTACGCCTTTTGCAGGACCTGCGATAAGTGTGCCGCCGATATTCATGCCTTATCCTTGTTTTGCCTTTCTTTTCTTTCTGCGAGCCAAGCATCTCTGGCATCTTTTGCCGAAGAAAATAATGCCGTTAACCTATCTTTATCACTGGCTTGAAGTGCGACTCTAATGTTTTGCAACTCATCCATCAAAATATCAATTTGTTCTTCCAAAACATCACGGTTTGCCAGCGTAATATCGCGCCACATTTCAGGCGATGATGACGCAATGCGCGTGAAGTCCTTAAACCCGCCTGCTGCGAACGATAAAGGGTCAAATTCATCTGTTTTTTGTTTGTTCACGGCATTAACCAGCGCAAATGCTGCCAAATGCGGCAAATGGCTGACTGCACCTAATAATTTATCATGTTCATCCGCAGGCATGTGAACCACATTTGCACCTGCATCTTGCCACATGGATTCAATGGTGTTCAACGCATCCTTGTCTGTAGATTCATCAGGCGTGAGAATACATAGGTGGTCTTGGTATAATGTTGAAAATGCGGCATCTGCACCTGATTTCTCAGTGCCTGCCAAGGGATGAGCAGGAATAAATGAAACCGACCTTGGTAAACATTTTGCCATAGCCATGGCATGTTGTTTGGTGCTTCCTGCATCAGAAACTATCGCACCCTCTTTAAGCGCAGGTGCTATGGTTTGCAACACAGCTTCATACGCACCCATGGGTACTGCCAAAAGAACCACATCAGCATCTTTGACTGCATCAGATAGTGACGTTGTCCACGCATCCACAATGCCCAAAGATTGTGCAAGTTTAAGGTTGTCTTCGCTTCGCCCAGCACCAATCACTTTGCCCACCACACCTTTTTCTTTCAGCGCAAGCGCCAATGAGCCACCGATTAAACCCACGCCGATAATTGTTAGTGTTTGAATCATGGCAACACCTTAGATAAAGCTGCCAAAAATGCATCATTTTCAGAAGTCGTACCCACCGACACCCTTAAAATATCAGGCATACCATAAGGCGCAAGCGGGCGAACAATCACACCTTCTTGTTCCAATGCTTGAACCAATACACTGGCTTGTTCATGTTGCAACAGCACAAAGTTGCCAAAACTTGGGGCAGCCAAACAACCCATATCTTGCAAAGCCAATTCAAGGCGGCTACGCTCTACTTTGGTTTGTTGCACTTTGTCTATCACCCAAGCTTCATCATCTAGCGCTGCCAAGGCTGCGGCTTGTGCCAAGCTGTTCACATTAAAAGGTTCACGAAAGCGATTCACCACAGCCAATATATCTTGCTGCGCCACCGCATAACCCACCCTTAAACCTGCCAAACCATAAGCTTTGGAGAAGGTGCGACATACGATTAAACCATCATGTTTAAGTGCTTGAATGCTGTCACCCACTTCATCGGTGACATAATCAAAATAAGCTTCGTCCAAAATAACAATAATGTGCGAAGGCAGTTCGTCTAAAAAGGATTGCAACTCCAATGTTTGGAGCAATGCACCCGTTGGATTGTTGGGATTTGCGATACAAACCACTTTGGTTTTATCATTTATGGCATCCAACATGGCATTCAGATCATGACCGAAACCATCATGTTCTGGCACAACAACACCTGTTGCACCTGCGGCAGTGGTTGCCAAGGCATAAACGATAAAGGCACGTTGACTATAAACCACTTCATCGCCCGCACCTGCAAAGGTGCGAATGATAAGCTCCAACACTTCGTTAGAGCCATTGCCAATCAACAGTTGTTCAGGTGTGATGCCATGCTTCTTCGCCAATGCTTGTTTAAGTTCAAAGCAATCACCATCAGGATAACGGTGTGCTTCACTGGCTGCATCCACAATCGCTGCTAAAGCTTTAGGCGGGATACCATAAGGGTTCTCATTGGATGCAAGTTTGATGGTACTGGATACTTTGGCGGCAATATCAGCGTCAGAT
>CAMZLX010000055.1 GCA_947311795.1 uncultured Zetaproteobacteria bacterium | reverse complement strand
TGTTTCATCGCTGTTTAACAAACGAAAGCTGCCCGCAATGTCGATATACAATAACCAAGGCTTGCCGACCTCAGCTTGGGCGATTGTGCTTATCATTTGAGCTTTATCGGGAATAGGGGCAGGGGATAATCGGTGCACAACAACAAACGACAAAATACCACTGACCAAGAAATCCAGCATTCCTGTTTTGCCTTTGACCTTCAAACCTGTTTTTTTATCTTCGACCAAACGAACATTCACCCAGCCGCGCACTTCTTCTTTGTCGGTGAGCTTGGCATCATGCTCTTTTAAGTCTTCACCAAAAGTGCAGGGTCGCCAAGTGTTGTCATCTTGTAAACGCCATGCTTTGTTGCCCACTTGCGGCATTGCGCCTACGGAAAATACGATGTTCATAGCATAACCTCTATTGTGTCATTCCCGCGAAGGCGGGAATCCATTTTTTAAGATATGGATACCCAAACAAGTTGGGTATGACGCTGTGTTTGTTTATCATGATGTTGTGTCACTTTTATAATCATCAATCACAGGCAAACCTGTGTTTGGATTGAGGCGCAAACAAATTTCTCCGCGCAGTAAACGCAGCAAGTCATTGCCAACCAACTCGGCACGCCAACCTTGAAGGCAAGGCAGCTCAGGTGGTTCATTGTTGGGTTTATTGCCCCAAGAGGCAAGGGCTGCAAGCTCAGATTTATTGGCAAGTATGGTTGAAGAAATACTGGCTTCATCAGCTTTGAGGCGAAGTAGGGTAGAGACAAGTTCTAAGCGTAAATCTGTGCCTGATGTATTGCTTTTGCGGTTGGGTAAACGCGGTTGCTCATCTTCAGGGCAATCCATACCTTTTTGCCACAGTTGCAGCCAAGTATCCCCAAAGCGGCGAATGACCCCTTCATGTAACCCACGCATACGTTTCATCACATCAAGGCTCAGTTTATCGCGTTTGGCAAGCTCCAACAAGGGGTCATCAGCAATCAAGCGGCGGCGAGGAATGTCTTTCTTTTGCGCTTGTTCTTCGCGCCATGCAGCAAGCTCGCGCAAGACTGCCAAATGTTTGGGTTTAAGCTTATTTACCCCTTTAACGCGCCAAAATATTTCATTCTTATCAATATTGTAGGTGTCTGGATTCGTAAGCACAGCTTGCTCTTCATCCAACCATGTGCTGCGTTTTCGCGCTTGCAACTCTTCTTTGAGGGCTTGGTAAATCGGCATCAAATAAATCACATCATCGGCGGCATATTTAAGCTGCTGTTTGGTGAGCGGTCGCTGCAACCAATCGCTGAACGACTCGCCTTTGGCTAAAGCTTTTTTGGTAATCCGTTGCACCAAATTGCCAAAACCCACTTGTTGCCCATACCCAAGCAATGCTGCGGCAACTTGGGTATCAAACATGGGTAAAGGTAAAGCGCCTGCATGTTCCAAAATGATTTCTAAATCTTGGCGACCAGCGTGAAAGACTTTGAGGATGTTGGGGTCGAGAATAATATCCCAAAGCGGTTTTAAATCTTTGATTTCTACGGGGTCGATAATAAACACGGCATCGGTGGAGCTGATTTGCAATAAGGCAAACTGAGGGTAATACGTCTTTTCCCTGTGAAATTCGGTGTCCACACACAAAACTTTAGCCGTTTTTAGTGTTTGGCAGGCTTGGTCTAAACCTTGGGGTGTATCAATATATTGGAAGCTGGAATCATTCATGGGCAAACGATAACGTAAAAAAGAAAAGGCTGCCTTAAAAATAAGACAGCCTTGTAAATAGTTTAGCTGCGTGTTCGGCTAAAGCGTTCATATAAACATGGTAGCACAAATAATGTTAATAGAGTAGATGAAACCAAACCGCCGACCACCACTGTGGCTAATGGTTTTTGGATTTCAGAACCAATACCTGTTGCCAACAATAGGGGAACAAGCCCAAGCCCTGCAATGAGTGCTGTCATCAACACAGGTCTTAGCCTGCTTTCTGCGCCATTGCGAATGGCATCATTCACATGGTCGCTATCACCCAAATGTCGATTGATTGCATCCACCATCACCACACCATTAAGTACCGCCACACCAAAGAGCGCAATAAAACCAATGCTTGATGGCACAGACAAATATTGCCCTGATACAAGCAGCGCCAGAATACCGCCAATCAATGCCATAGGCACATTAAGCATAATCAATGCTGCTTGCCCAATGGAATGAAACATGAAGTAGAGGAGCAAGAAAATCATCAGCAAGGATAATGGCACAACGACCATCAATTTGGCTTGCGCCCGTTGTTGATTTTCAAACTGACCACCAAACACGACGGAATAGCCTGTTGGCAAATCAATTTCACTTTGAATGCGGCTATCCAATTCAGCCACAATGCTGCCCATATCTCTTCCTTCCACATTGCTTTGAATGACAATGCGCCGCTGCACATCATCGCGCTTAATCATGGGTGGACCTTGCTCCACACCAATACTTGCCACATCTTCAAGACGCACCCAAGCGCCGCTGGCTGTTTGTAAAATCAACGCGCCAATGGCTTCTGCACTGCTGCGATAATCTTTATGCAAACGCACATAAATATCATAACGCTCATTGCCAGAAATCACCTGCCCGGCAGATGCGCCACCAATGGCATCAGCGACTAGGCTCATCACATCATCCACAGGAATACCATACCTATCCAATTTGCGGCGGTCGGGGTGAATCACCAATTGTGCCTCACCTGCAATTTGCTCCATTTCCACATCTCGCGTGCCTTGAACTGACTTGGTCAGCTTTTCAATTTCCTTACCCTTTTCAGCCAAGACCTTGAGGTCAGGTCCAAAAAGTTTAATTGCCAGTGCTGCTTTCACACCACTTAACAATTCATCAACACGCATGGCAATCGGTTGGGTAAAGGATACCAATAAGCCCGGCACCACTTCCATTTTTTTGCGCATCAGCTTTTGCAAATCCTGCCGGTTGGATGCACTTGTCCATTCGGATACGGGCAGCAAACCAATAAAAAGCTCCACATTGGAAACAGGCTCGGGGTCACCACCAATTTCTGCC
>CAMZLX010000054.1 GCA_947311795.1 uncultured Zetaproteobacteria bacterium | reverse complement strand
CCTTCGCAAGGCACATAGCTTTGTTTATCTAATGTGATACTGATACGTACTGGGGTGCGAGAAATAGAAGTAAAAGCAGATGACTTGGAACCATTTAAAGAATGGGCATCTAGTTTTATATCGAAATCCGTAGCATTTGTGAAAGGAAAGTTCGAAACGGGAATGCTGGATAAATCAAATGTTGATACATAAGAAGGCATACCTTTTAATGGGCTCCACGTGTTACTTGTCTTAGGCTTAATCCATATATTTATCCTACCAATATTATAACCAGGAACACCAAAAAAATCAATACTGCCTCCAAGATTTATAAGCCCCGCTGCATTTAATGAGGCTGAAAAATTTGATATGATTGGTGTATTGTCAATTGTAATAGTCGCGACACATCTAGCACCTTTACTTCCTACAAGGTCATGCTCGTCAGTGGAAATCCCTTCAACTGTGTATTGTCCATTTTGCATATTACCTCTTGGCATGAAACCAGAAAGAGTGGCGGAAGATCCATGTAGTAAGCTATTAGACACTATTGGATAGCTTCCATTTATGCGAATAAGAAAAGCTCCCATCCCCCGATGATAATAACAAGGTAGGTTAGGAGGGCAGTGTTGATCGACAATAAATTTTGCTGTTCCTTGCACTGCTATATTTTGTTGAGTAACTGAAGCGGATACAGTACAGCTAGAAGCATGAGTTACTGTTGAAAAAGAAAAATTTGAAAGCACATACACGATACATATTATAAAACACCGGGTAAAAAAAACAACTTGAGCCATGAATCCCCCTATGTGACTTTGGCAGCTTAGTTGCTGGGGGGGGAGTCAAGTGGTTCGAAGTTTTGTAGGTTCAAAGTATGAATATTTGACCTTTAAGGCTTGGCTTATAAAGTCGCATCATCTTTTGTCGGGAGTTTTATCCAAGTATGCGCGAATTTGAAAAAATCAAACGGCTTCCTCCGTATGTGTTTGCACAAGTAAACCAATTAAAAATGGAATTGCGCCGTGCAGATAAAGATATTATCGACTTTGGCATGGGCAACCCTGACCAAGCTACGCCGCAACATATCATCGACAAACTTTGTGAAGCAGCGCAAGACGGGCGCAATCATCGCTATTCTGTGTCACGTGGTATTGATGGTTTGCGTAAAGCGGTCTGTGGTTGGTACAAACGCAAGTTTGATGTGGATTTAGACCCTGAAACTGAAGCGATTGTCACCATTGGTTCCAAAGAAGGTTTGGCGCACTTGGCTGTGGCAATCACAAGCCCGGGCGATTTGATTTTATCACCCAACCCCGCTTATCCCATTCATCCTTATGGTTTTATTATTGCAGGTGCAGATATTCGCCATGTACCCATGGGACCTGATAGGGATTATTTTGCGGATATTGAAAAGGCAGTGAAAGATTCATGGCCACGCCCTAAGATTATTATTGTTAACTTTCCGTCTAACCCAACGGCGCAAGTGGTGGACTTGGACTTTTATGTGAAGTTGGTTGATTTCGCTAAGGAAAATGACCTTATTATTATTTCTGATATTGCCTACGCAGAAATCACTTTTGATGATTACGAATGCCCATCAATTATGCAGGTGCCGGGAGCAAAAGAAGTGGCGGTAGAGTTTTATTCATTATCGAAAACATACAATATGCCGGGTTGGCGCATTGGTTTTATGGTGGGAAATCGTGAAATTGTTGGTGCATTGGGCAAAATAAAGTCGTATTTGGATTATGGTATGTTTCAGCCTTTGCAGATTGCGGCATGTGCAGCACTTAATGGGCCGCAAGATTGTGTGGAAGATATTCGTAAGATGTACCAATCGCGCCGTGATGTGTTGATGAATGGTTTGCACAATATGGGCTGGATGGCGGAAAGCCCAAAAGCGACCATGTTTGTTTGGGCAGAAATCCCTGATGAATTTAAAGCGATGGGTTCGATAGAGTTCTCGAAGAAAATGTTAACGGAAGCAGGTGTTGCAGTTAGCCCGGGTATTGGTTTTGGTGAATATGGTGATTCGCATGTGCGCATTGCCTTGATTGAAAATGAACACAGAACACGCCAAGCGTTGCGCGGCATCAAAAGTTTCTTAAATGCAGGAAGTGGAGTTTAATATGAGTGAAGTTCGTGTAGGTATTCTAGGTTTAGGCACTGTTGGTTTGGGTGTGGCGCGGATTTTGATTGAACAACAGGGCTTGATGGCAAAACGTTTGGGCAAGACCATCACCTTGGTTGCCGCAGCCGATAGAGATTTGAAGCGTGATTTTGGTTTGGATTTATCAGGTATAAAATTGTATGACGATGCTGCGGATTTGGTGAAAGCCGATGATATTGATTTGGTTGTAGAATTGATTGGCGGCTACGAACCTGCGCGAACTTTTGTTGCGACTGCGCTTGAACATGGTAAACACGTGGTGACCGCCAACAAAGCATTGATTGCCAAACATGGTGAAGAGCTTTTTAAACAAGCAACAGATAAAGGTGTAAGCATTGGTTTTGAAGCAGCAGTAGCGGGTGGTATTCCTTGCCTTAAAGCGTTGAGAGAAGGTGTGGCGGCGAACAATATTGAATCGGTGTACGGTATTTTGAATGGTACATGTAATTTTATCCTGACCAAGATGGAAAATGAAGGTGCGGATTACGGAGATGTGCTTAAAGAAGCCCAAGCGCTTGGTTATGCTGAAGCAGACCCGACATTTGATGTGGAAGGCATTGATACATCACATAAATTATCCATTTTGGCTGCCATGGCATTTGGTTCACATATCAAGTTTGATGAAGTGTTTACTGAAGGTATCAGCAAGATTGGCGCGGCGGATATTGAAGCTGTGCATGAGCTTGGTTATCGTATTAAACTCTTGGGTATCGCCAAACCACATGGTGGTGATGGCGAAGAACAACAGGTTGAAATGCGCGTACACCCCACACTTGTGCCCTTATCGTCGCAGATTGCCCAAGTGTCGGACTCTTACAATGCCGTGATGCTTTCAGGTGATTTTGTAGAACACACTGTGTATATCGGACGAGGCGCAGGTGAGCGACCAACTGCATCAGCTGTGGTGGCTGATATTATGGATATTGCCCGCGTATTCCCTGATGGTGTTGAATATTTGGCACCAGCCATGGGTTATATGGCGGATGAACGCAAACCACTTGAAACATTGCCTATGGTTGATGTACAAAGTGAGTATTATCTAAGGATAATGGCGCAAGATAAACCAGGCGTAATTGCTTCAGTGACCTCAATTCTTGCAGACCATCAAATCAGCTTGGAAGCCATGCAACAAAAAGAGCATGATACGGGTGAAGTTGTACCTGTCATTATGTTGACGCATGAAACCACAGAAGGCAATTTGCAAGCTGCGATGAGCCGTATTACTGCGCTTAAAGCTGTTGAGGATGAAGTGCTTATCTTGCGTAAAGAGTCGTTCTCGAGTTAAAGGTACGTTGAATCAAGCTTTAGCTGTATTTTTTTGAAGGAGAATTCTTTTTCTAAAGTTCTCCTTTTTGTTACCGATACATTAAACACAACACCCAAGCGGCTTGGTTGAGTGGTTTGCATTTTTCTCCCTTGATGCACCCTCCCTTTATGGCTACTCCCAAGTTTCTTGGTGTGATTTACTTTTCAACATAAAATATTTAAGTATGCCCTTATTGTGGCATTCTCTTTGCTTACCCTTAACAGAAGCGCTGTTGTTTTTTAAATAATAGTGAGTAAAGGGAGTAATGCTAATGTCAGGACTATTTTCTAATCATTTTGCAAAGCTTGGTGCGGCAGCAGCTTCACGTGAACAAATGCAAACGGTCATTTCTAGTAATATTGCGAATGCAGACACACCCAATTATCGGGCAGATCAACGTACATTTAATGATTTTTATCAACAAAGAATTCAAGCATCTACATCTGTGTCACTCCAGCAAACCAATCGTAAACACTTGCTTGGTTCGAGTGAACAGGTTTTAAACTTGAATGGGTTTAAGCGCTCAAATGATGCGCAACGTATGGATGGTAATACAGTGAATGTTGAGCGTGAGATGTCAGCACTGGCAGAAAATCAATTGATGTATGAACTTAATATGAAAATTATCCAAGGAAGACTTGGAAGTATTGCCAATGCAATCAAAGAAGGAGGGCGCTAAATCATGGGAAATGAACTGTTTACCTCAATGCATATCAGTTCTGCAGGTATGGCAGCGCAACGTGCACGTATGGATGTGGTATCGGAAAATATTGCCAATGCAGAGTCAACCAAAACTAAAGACGGTGGTCCATACCGCCGAACGCAGGTGGTGTTTGAGACGGTGGGCGTGAAATCCGATTTTAATAGTGTCTTCCGTGGGCAGTTAAACCGCTCGGGCACACAAACAGTGCGGGTTGCTGAAATCACCAAGGACCCAAGTCCTTTTAACCAAATTTATGATCCAACACATCCCGATGCTGATGCGTCGGGTATGGTGAATATGCCTAATGTAAACACCATCGAAGAGATGGTGGATATGAATTCAGCGGCACGAAGTTTTGAAGCCAATATTACAACGATGGATGCATCCAAACGGATGTTTCTTAAAGCTTTAGAGTTATTACGTTAAGGAGGGAACTGTATGAATATTCAAAGTTATGGCCCACATGTGGCAAAACCTACTTTATCAAAGGAAACAAATGTTGGGGTCACAGAAAGCAAAGGTCAATTTGCTGATGTGCTTAAACAATATGCTTCTGATATGAATCATGATGTGAAATCTGCGGCAAAAAGTGCTGAGAAGTTAGCCATTACTGGTGAGGGTAATATGTCTGAAACGTTGATTGCAATGAAGCAAGCAGACTTGTCCTTCCAATTGATGTTATCTGCACGAAACAAAGTGATGGAGGCCTACCGAGAGGTTATCCGGATGCAAGTTTAGTGGATGTTTCATGTTTAATTTTTTAGAGCACACGAGAGAGTCATGAAGAAAATGAAAGGTAAACAAGGGGAGTCATATGGCTGAAGGATTAACGCCACAAGCAGGTCAACAACCATTTGCGCCGCAAGCTAATGGGCAGCAATTTTCTGGTTCTTCGGAAGTTGTGTTAGGAACAGTTGATGGAACAGCACAATCAATTCCACATGCACAAAATTTATTAATTAAAAACAGGAAACTTATTTTATTTTTTGCAGCGGCTTTAATGTTTGTTGGTTTTGTGGGTCTGGTCATGTGGTCATCAGAGACACCTTATAGAGCAGTGTATTCAGGTATGGATGAAAAGGGTGCGGCAGATATTGTTGAATTGCTGGAGAAAGAAAAAATTCCTTACAAACTCCAAGGTGGGGGTACGGTGCTTGTGCCTGAAAATGAGATTTATGTGGTGAGGTTAAAGCTTGCAAGCGCAGATATATTGCCAAGCAATGGCGAAGGGTTTGAATTGTTTGATCGGAGTAATGAATTTGGTATTAGTGATTTCACACAAAAAATTAATTTACAACGTGCTATGCAAGTTGAACTATCAAGAACGATTGAAGTGTTACCCATGGTGTCCGCAGCAAGGGTTCACTTGGTCTTACCTAAAGAATCAGCATTTGCTGAACGGGAGCGCAAAGCTTCAGCATCGGTGATGTTAAAGTTAATGGGTAATAAAAAACTATCTCAACAAACGGTTAGTGCAATTCAGAATTTGGTGGCATCAGCCGTTCCAGAATTACAAAATGATGCTGTTACTATTGTTGACTCATCTGGCAATATGCTTTCACCCTCTGAAGGGGAACAGCCTTCAGGTGAAGGGCAAAGTATGATGGACTATCAAAACAAATTAGAAAAAGGTTATGAAGTTAGGTTAACCAGTATGCTTGAGCAAGTTGTGGGTTCGGGACAAGCCGTAGTTAGGGTTACGGCGCTAATTAATCGAGAGCATATTGAAAGTAGTGCAAATATTTTTAATCCTGATGAACAGGTTTTACGAAGCTCTAAGAGTATTGAAGAGCAAAGGAAGGCTATTGATTCATTACCTATGGGTGTACCAGGCATGGCATCCAATAACCCTGAAAGTGTTGTGAATGCAGATGGTTCAATTGGAGCTCAGCAAGCTCCGTCTGAACAGGCTACACGTAATGAAAATGTCATGAACTATGAAATTAGCAATAAAACAGAACATCGAATTATTCCTTTTGGAACATTAGAGAAGTTATCCATTGCAGTGATTGTGGGGCAGTTTGAAAAGGTGAATGAAGCAGGAGAGGTGAGTTATGAATCGCGCTCACCAGAGAACCTAAAAGCTTTAGAGAGTTTGGTGAGTAATGCAGTAGGTCTGAATGAAGATAGGGGGGATACGATTGAGATTCAAAGTATGCCCTTGCTTGATATATCAGGTGCTTCAGACGTGACCATGGATGAATTGAGTGATACAGCAATGTATTTTGAAATGGCGCGTTATGCTATGGCTGCTTTAGCTTTATTGCTTGTGGCATGGTTTATTATGCGACCCATGGCGAAACACATGCTTACCTTTGAAGAGAATGAACCTGATGCGATACCTTTGGATATGCAGGGTTTTACCTCTGGTATCATTGAATCCGAACATGTTCAGCAAATGAACCAAGCAAGAAAGGCAGTGTTAAACAATCCTGACCGCGCAAGCCGTGTGGTGAATGAGTGGGTGAGCTCTGTATGAGTGAAGTTATTGATGTTAGCAAAATGAAAGGGGAGGATAAGGCTGCTATTTTGTTGTATGCCTTAGGACCTGAGGCAGCCACTCCGATTATTCGCAGTTTGGAAGATGCAACGCTAGCACGCATTAGTAAAAAGATGTCAGAGTTAGGTCGTATCAACACAGATCTTTTACAAGCTGTGCTTGATGATTATTTAACCATGCATGAATCCAGTGACCCTTTGTTATATAGTTCTCAGAAAGATGTAATGCAGATGTTGGAACATGCTGTTGACCAAGATAAAGCTCAAGAAATTATAGAATATCTAGAGAAACCCAAACAGTTCACGATATGGGAAAAGCTATCGAGGATTAATCCAACGATGATTTTATCGTATATTGAATCGGAGCATCCGCAAACGATTGCACTTATTCTTGGTAAAATTGATTCCAGTGTGGCTAGCCAAGTGATTTCCAAGTTACCTGAAGATATCCAAATGTCCGTGTTGGTACGGATGTCAAAAATTGAGAGTGTGCCTGAAGAGTTGGTGCGAGATATAGAAGAAATTTTAGAGCGTGAAATGGCTGAGGCCACAGGGAGCTCGGGCATGAGCTTTGATGGTATGGTAAGTCTTGTGGAAATTCTGAAAACATTGGACAAAGATGTATCTGCAGCGATTTTAGAACGTTTGGAAAGTAAAGATGGAGAGTTGTTTTCTGAGGTGGACAAGCTACTTCTTATTTTTGAGGATCTTTTGGATCTATCAGATAAAGACATCCAAACTGTTTTGAAACATGTTTCATCTGATGATTTAGTAAAGTCTTTGAAAGGTGCTCCAGAAGAACTTGCAGAGCGTTTCTTTGACAATATGTCTCAGCGTGCAGCAGAAATTATGCGTGAAGATATGCAAGTCATGCCACCATTAAAACTATCTGATGTTGAAGATGCGCAGCAAGTTATATTACAAGTGATTCGTAAGCTTGATGCAGATGGTGTTATTTCGCTGAATAGTGATGATATGTTATGAGTTTAGTCCCTCTTCCTACCAAAGAAGCTTCGGTAAATGTATCCAAAGGTTCTCATTCACCTTATCCTGAAATTGGTAAGGTGGAAGTGAAACCTCAGCCAAAACTTATCAAGCAGTGGGATGGTAAACAGCAACAAAATGATTCAGAAAAGCAGCGTTTGACTGAATTGGAAAACATGCTTAATGAAGCACAAAGTTGCGCAGCGATTGTGGAGCAAGAGGCATATGATAAAGCTTATGTAGCAGGTGAAAAAGCAGGGCTTGACTTGGGTAAAAAACGTGCTGAACAAATTTTGAAAAGTATGGAAAAAGTTCTTACTGAAGCTGAACAAGAACTACATAAGTTACAACATAAATCGGTTGATGTGGTTATGGAACTCACAGAAGCAGTTACCAAAGAAGTTATTGGACAAAGCCCAGAGGATGTGCAGAAAATATTAACATTTGGGGTTACTCAAGCTATAGAACAACTGGACATATCCGAAGGGCAGAAGTTGACTTTGTCCGTACATCCTCATGATTTGGAGATGTTTAAGCGTATACATCCATTACCCGCAAAGGTATCAACAGATGTTGATGGAAAAGTTAAGCAGGGAAGTTGCCGCCTGCTTACCCAACATCAAGATATACTTATTGACCCTAAAGGTATGATTGATAAAGCACTTTCACATATAAAACAACACTTCTTGCTAGCGTATGAGAAATAAAATGGATCAAGCTGCATTATGGAACACTGAGCAAAGAAAACATATACTGAATGATTTAAGCGCAATAAAACTTGCGGATGTCCGAGGTCGTGTGTTTAAAGTGCTTGGTCCTATGATAGAAGCAACAGGTTTGCGCCATAGTATTGGTGAAGCTTGTGATATACACACAACTTCAGGGCATACGATTCAGGCAGAAATTGTTGGTTTCCGTGAGGGTAAAACGTTAATGATGCCTGTAGGGTCAACGCGAGGCATTGCGCCTGGTGATGCTATTTCTGCGCATGGTGATCTACCATCGATTCAAGTGAGTGAGCATTTGTTAGGGCATGTGATTGATGCATTGGGTCAGCCGATGGATGAACACGATTTTACCCCAAAAGGGAAACGCTTCCCTCTTTTTGGCACAAAATTAAATCCTTTACAGCGTCCTATGATTGATACACCGCTTGATTTGGGCATCAAACTCATGGACACCTGTTTACCTATGGGTAAAGGGCAGCGTTTGGGGCTATTTGCAGGGCCAGGTGTAGGTAAAAGTATGCTTATGGGTATGTTAGCCCGAAATGCTGATGCTGATATCAATGTGATTGCCTTGGTCGGTGAGCGAAATCGTGAGGTTCGCGAATTTATTGATGCTTCTTTGGGTCAAGGTGCTTTGGCGAAGACAGTTGTTGTTGTTGCAACATCAGATATGCCGCCTGTGCTTAGGGTGCGCTCTGCACTTTTAGCAACCACCATTGCTGAGGTTTTTCGCACACAAGGCAAACAAGTGTTATTGATGATGGATAGTTTAACGCGTTTTGCGCAAGCACAACGAGAGATTGGTTTGATGTTGGGTGAACCACCCGCAAGCAAAGGGTTCACACCCTCATGTTTTACCGCTATGGCAGAGCTTTTAGAACGTGCGGGGTCTGATAAAAGCGGAGGTAGCATCAGTGCTTTTTATACTGTGCTTGTTGAAGGTGAAGACTTAGCAGCAGACCCCGTCGCAGAATCAGCCATGGCTGTGTTGGACGGACATATTGTGCTGGATAGAAAGTATGCCGAACGAGGGCACTATCCTGCCATTAATGTTTTACGAAGCATTAGCCGCCTTGAAAGCCAACTGAGTTCGTCTGAGGTATTAAAAGCGGCACGCTCCTTGCGTAAAGATATAGCATTGTATGAACGCATGGAGGATATGATTCAAATGGGTGCTTACGAACAAGGTAGTAATCCAGCATTGGACAGTATTATTGCCAATATGCCGAATATTCAGGCATTTTTACAGCAGGGTTCACATGAAGTTCATACGCGTAGGGATGCAGAGTTTGCCTTATTTAAGGCGTTGGAAAATGAGTGCAACCCTGAATTTGATGAATCAAATGTTTCTAAAGTGTCATCTACATTGGCTGAAACATGAAAGAGCGCTCCCCACATCAACTGTTGGCAAAATTAAGTCAACATAAGCGCGACAAAGAAGCTGCTACTCTTGAGCAATTAACCCATTACCAGGCTAAGTTGATTCAAATCATCAAACAGTCATCACTTCAGTTGAAGGTGTTGCAAGGGCAACGTGATATTCAAATTGACCGGGGCACTGAAGCAGTTGAATTACTGATGTTGGAGCAAAGTATATCTGAACATCAGCAACATATTTCAAGTGTGAGTTGTGAGTTAACCACGTTGGATGTTGCGATTAAACAGCAAAAGATAAAATGGACAAAAGAACATAAAAAAATGAAAGCACATGAAAAACTTCAGGAGCAATTACAACATCAGTGGGAATTAAAACGGAATCAAAAAAACCAACGGGCACTGGACGATCAGTTTTCTTCAAAAATGTTACAACAACAAAGGGTAGCCTCATGAAAATAAAAATTTTGGTATGTTTATTGTTTTTAAGCGTTGTTTCTTTAGGCAAAGTCGGTTTGTTTTTTGTAAAAGATAGCAGGGTGGTGGTGAGTTCTTTACCTGTTGAATCTGGTAATGTTATGGATGTACAAGAGGCTCAGTTGCAAAACAATATGTTGAAACGAAGTCGTGATTGGCTTCTACAAGAGATTATTCCATCCGCAGAAGCTGCTAAAGCGATTGCTTTGGATGAGGAAAATGAAACCTCTTCAGATATAAACAGTCTGAAAATGTTTAAACAAAAACAGGCTTTGTTGGAAGCAAGAGAACAGGCTTTGGATGAACGGGAAAGTGAGATTACTGATGCTGAAAAAAGAGCTGCTGAAAAAATAACAGCATTGGAAGCGCTGCAAACTAGAATTGAAGCTTTACTCCAGCAAGAAGAAAGCATCAAAGATAAAAAAATAAAACGCTTAACATCTGTTTATGAAGGTATGAAAGCAGATCGGGCAGCACCTGTGATTGCACAAATGGAATTAAGTATTGTGGTGAAAATGTTTTTGCGCATGAATGAGAAACAGGTTGGGAAAATTTTATCTTTTTTACCACCGCAACAAGCCGTGGTCATTAGTCAGGCTTTAACCCAGCGAATCGCCTCTGTTGGTCAATAAAAGAAGACTCTTCAGTTTTGTTTTACATTGCCAATCTTTAAGGCTTGAAACACTTCATCGGCATGGAATGATGAGCGCACCAATGGTCCTGATGCCACCATGCCAAAACCTTTTTTCTCGGCGATATATTTAAAATCATCAAATTCTTCAGGCGTCCAATATTTCATCACAGGATGATGAGCTTCACTGGGGCGCAAATATTGCCCAAGGGTTAAAATATCAATGCCTGCTTCACGCATATCATCCAACACTTGCAACACTTCATCCCGTTCTTCACCAAGCCCAAGCATAATCCCTGATTTGGTGACCACAGTTGGGTCAATCTCTTTGGCGCGTTGCAACAAACGCAAGGATGTGAAATACCGCGCACCGGGGCGAACCGAACGATACAAACGCGGTACGGTTTCAAGGTTGTGGTTAAAAATATCAGGTTTGGCTTCCATAATCGTGTCTAAGCACGAATTAGGCTTGCGCTGGAAATCAGGGGTTAAAATTTCAATGGTGACTTCAGGTTGCCTTGCTCTGAGTTCCTTGATGACAGTCGCATAATGCCCTGCGCCACCGTCTTTGAGATCATCTCTATCCACAGATGTGATGACCACATGTTTTAAGCCGATTTCAGCCACTGCTTTGGCAAGATTGATGGCTTCATCAGGTTCTACTTCATCGGGCTTACCTGTGGCAACATCACAAAAGGCGCAGGTTCGGGTGCAGACTTTGCCCAAAATCATAAAAGTTGCCGAACCTTGTTTCCAGCAATCACCAATATTGGGGCAAGATGCTTCTTCGCAGACGGTGTTCAATTTCAAATCGCGCATCATTTTACTGATGCCTTGATATTCTTTGCTCATGGGTGCGCGCACTTTCAGCCACTTGGGTTTACCCGTCATGGGTTGCTCTTCTTGGGTGGTTGAACCAATCACTTTAATGGGAATCACAGTTTTGCTCATGTTCTTTCAATATCCTTATGCTTTGAATCGTCTGGGTCGATGTCTGGACCCAATAATATAGCAATCCATTCAGTTTTCGGGTTGGCTTCGCAGGCAAGCTTCACAATCATGGTTAATGGCACGGATAACAACATACCCACAGGGCCTAAAATCCAGCCCCACACCACCAAGGATAAAAAGACAACCAACGTGGATAGACCAACGCCTTTACCCATATACCTTGGCTCAATGACGTTGCCCATGACCAAGTTGACCACAATATAACCCACAGCGGTGTAGGCAGCAGTGTCTAAACCCAGTTGCACAGTGGCAAGCATCACTGCAGGTACGGCGGCAATAATTGAACCAATGTTGGGTACGAAGTTAAACAAAAATGCCATCAAACCCCATAAAACAGGGTAGTCCACGCCTAAAATGGTGAGCCAAATGGTGATGAACACACCTGTTGCCACACTGACCAGACTTTTAATCACCAAATAGCTGTGAACTGTTTTGAGAAAGCGTTCAAAGGCATGGGTGTTGGGTGCATGGCTATCCATGACTGCCCATTTGTGGGGTAGGGCAACAGCTTCAAACAATACGAAAATAACAATTAATAAAAGCAAAAATACATTGGTTAATGCATTGCCAAGCCCGCTCAAGAGTTTACCCACCAATTGCATTACTGATGATGGGTCGAAGTTTTCCAAAAGGTTGCCTGCGGGTAGTTCCACACCAATTTTGGCGAGCCATGTTAAGAGTTGTGCCGTTTGCCCTTGGATGCGCTCTTGGTAGAAGGGTAAATTATGCGAAAAATCAGCAATGGCAGACCCTGCAAATAAGGATACCAATAATCCAATCAAGACCAATGAGCCCGTGATGGTAAACACGGCAACCGATACATTCACCCCTTTATTCAATAAAAAGTAAAGTGGAGGCAAACAAATAATCGCAACAAATGCCGACAATAGAATCGGTACAAGTAAGGGTGCTGCAAGCTTCATACCTGCCACGATAATTACGATGCAGGCTGCAATCAGCAGGATATGTTCGCCTCGGCTTACAGGAGTAGGTTCAGCCATGTTTACTCGTAATCCGCCAATCTTGGGTCATCTAAAGCCAGTTCATTTTCGCCCGATGCAAAAGATAGCTTGAGCCAAGGCGTGCAACCTTCGCAATCCATGCCAGCGCCAGCTTTCATGGCAGCTTCAAGCGAACCGTATTCTTTAAGTTCAGCAAAAGTTTTGTGCATACATTCGCAGCGGTTAACGATGTCTTCGCTCATGTCGTGTCCTCAGTTCTTTTGATGTCGGGTTGGCTATAGATGCCACCTTTCTCGGTAAAAGGTAGCTTGAGCATCCAAACAATGGAAGCGGTGGGTGTATCACCTTGATATTGTTCAAGCCCGATGGTCATCTTGTCATGCCCCAAATCGGGCTGGGCATGGTAGCTGCCAAAGATTCTATCCCAAATGGATAAGTTAAACCCATAATTGCTATTGGTTTCATGTTTAAGAATGGAATGATGCACCCTGTGTACATCAGGAGTGACAAATAAAAGGCGCAGCACACTATCCAAAGCTTTGGGCAGGCGAATATTCCCATGGTTAAACATTGCCATGCCATTAAGAATCACCTCAAATAGAACCACGGCAAGCGCTGGTGCGCCCAAAGCAATCACAGCCACAAACTTAATCAACATGGATATAAAGATTTCGATGGGATGAAACCGTAAACCTGAGGTTACATCAATATCACGGTCGGCATGATGCACTTGATGCAGTCGCCAAAATAGCGGCACCACATGAAACAAACGATGTTGCCAATAGATAATCATATCCAAGATAATCACACTAAGTATGATTTTGGCTGACATCGACATATCCAAGTTGTTAAACAGCCCTAGACCTTGCTTTTCTGCCCAAAGTGCCACGCCAAATGCACCTGCGGGCAGCAGAAGTTTAACCAATAGCGTGTCCAGCCCCACCAAGGATATATTATTCAGCCAGCGTTTGATTTTACTTTGCACCAGTGGACGTTTGGGTGCAATAAGTTCCCAAATCATCACCGAGATAATAATGCTTAAAAAAGCATAGGTGCGAATTTCTTGGTCAGTCATGTGTTTTGAGCACCTCATCAATAATAATGGCTCTAAGCTCTTGCATACCTTCATTTTTTAAGCTGGATGTGAGCACGGGTTCAAGCAAGCCGCCCAAAGCATCCAACATTTCTTGTTTGCGTTTGCGCCTTGCATTACCCTTGAGTTTATCAGCTTTGGTCGCCACCGGTTGCCAGCGAATACCCGACTCATTCAGCCAATCAATCAATTGCAAATCACTATCTTTAGGTCCATGCCTAAAATCGAGTAACACCAATACCAATTGCGCAACCTTGGGGCTTTTGAGGTAGCTTTCAATCAGCTTAGCCCATTTGTATTTTTCAGACTTTGGGGCGCGGGCATAACCATAGCCCGGCAAGTCCACGACCAGCAGCTTCTCATCGACCTCAAACAAGTTCAAAAGGCGGGTGCAGCCTGGATTTTTGGATGTTTTCACCAAACCTTTGCGCCCAAATAAACTGTTGAGCAAGGATGATTTACCCACATTGGAGTGACCTGCCACAGCGATTTGAGGTAAATCCGTTTCAGGAAACATTTGGGCATCAGCCACAGATAATAAAAATTCGGTATTTTGCCAGTGAACAGAAGTAGTCATGCGGCAAAGCTGCATTTAAAGTCGAGTGAATTCAATTGGTTCTTCAATTACCATAATAACCATAATTAAATATTGCCTATTATAAAAAAGTGGTTAAGTTGTGCGAATAATCACGTTATTTTTTAAGGGGTATAGCGAGTTGGAATATGAATCCTTATTAAGGTTAGATAATAGACTTTGTGCCATTCTTAATGATGTTCGTAAAGAATATCATTTGCATTCAATACTTGTAACAGATTGCAATGGGCTTTCTATCTGTTCTTCAGGGGATATAGATAGTACAGGCGTAGCAGCAGTTGCACCAGAACTGCTACGTATAGGTCAGCGTTCAGTAACATTGGGTGGTTATCGGCATATGAATTATGTCGCTTTGGTACTCGAGAACAGTCATGTGATGTTGGTTAAACATTTGAGAATTTTAGAGCAAGATTTTGTATTAGTTATGGATACAAGCTTATCCCCCAAAGGTTTAAATATTATGTTGAAGAAGCTTAAGGAGAATATAGAGAAGGCGATGCAAGTCGATAAATTAAAGGTTAAAAAGGAGTGAACTAAATGGCAGATATACTGTTTGAGAATGATGAACATAAGTGTGTATTTTTTGATGATTATACAGAAGGAGAAATGATTTCAGCCAATCAGCACCTTATCATACATAAAGGTGTTGGTATGCTCCTAGATCCTGGTGGGCAAAAAGTATATGCAAAGATATTTTCAGCTCTTCCTGAGTATACACCTCCTTCTTCGTTGAAATATTTATTCTTATCGCATCAAGACCCAGACATTGTGGCATCCATTAATGCTTGGCTGATGGTGACCGATGCCGATGCATTTTTACCACAAATATGGACAACGTTTGTGGCGCACTTTGGTGTGGATGCAACAGCCGCCAAACGTATGCATGGTATTCCTGATCAGGGTCAAATTCTGGATTTGGAAGGGTGCCCTCTTAAAATTATACCAGCTCATTTTTTACATTCTGCTGGTAATTTCCATGTATATGATCCGGTTTCTAAAATTTTGTATTCAGGTGATTTGGGTGCAGCACTTTCGGATTATCGGTTTGTTGAAGATTTTGAGGCACATATTCCACACATGCTTGGATTTCATCAGCGTTATATGGCAAGCAGTACAGCGTGCAAACTTTGGGCAAAAATGATACGTACATTAGATATTGAAATGATTGCACCTCAGCATGGAGCAATGTTTTCAGGTAAAGAAATGGTCAACCAATTTATTGATTGGGTGGAAGGCTTAGAAGTAGGAGCAGACTATATGCAGTCTGTTTATCAAATTCCAAAATAAATTAAAATTTTATCAAATATAGGGGGATAGATCAATGGCAACAAAACAAGAAAGAATAGAAGCTGTATTAAACGAACTGAAAACGGCAACCGTAGATATTCAAGGGTTAGCAATTTTAAGTCCTGATGGGATGATGATTGTTAATATGTTGGGTGATGGTGATGGTGATACAGGAGCTGCGATGGGTGCAGCAGTGGGTAGCCTTGGTACTAGAGTTACAGACACGTTAAAATTAGGTACATTTGAAGAGTTAACCATACGAGGACAAAACTCAAGTTTGTTACTTTTTGATATAGAATCAAGCGCATATTTAATGTTAAAAATTGCTGCAAACTCCAATTTGGGTTTGGTGTTGCTTGAAGCTAGGGAAGCTAAAGGTAAACTCGCTGCCATTTTTGGTTAAGCTGTTGATGTGAGGTTGAAAAAGCTGGGTTAATCTCCAGCTTTTTTTTATGTTTGATTTGGGAAAGTGGACACTTTTCTTTTGGAAGGATACGATTGCCCAAAAATTAGGCAAAGCCTGTTTTTTAGCCATATTCAGCAAGAGAGACTTCATGACAGAACATGCACAACCCATATTACCTGGTTTTAAGCTGGGCAACTTCGATATTAACCCACCCATAGCGCTTGCGCCCATGGCAGGCATCACTGACTTGCCCTTTCGCCGTATTTGCAGGCGTTTCGGCATTGGTTTGACGGTCACGGAAATGATTGCTTCGCGTGCGGTGGAGCATGGCAGAGAGCGCACGGAACGCATGGCTGAGTTGGATAAAGATGAAAGCCCAGTGTCGATTCAAATTGCAGGTTCAGATTCCAAGTTTGTGGTGGATGCAGCGCTTTGGGCGGTGGATCACGGCGCTGATTTTGTAGACATCAATATGGGTTGCCCTGTCAAGAAGGTGGTCAAACAAGTTGCAGGTTCTGCCATGCTGCGTGATGAAGCTTTGGTGGCACGGGTGATTGATGCGGTAGTTAAAGCTGTGAATATTCCAGTGACCCTTAAAATTCGTACAGGTTGGGATAGTGAGAGCAAGAATGTAGAAAATATTGCCCGCATTGCCGAAGATAATGGTATTCAAATGCTGACCGTTCACGGGCGCACCAGAGCGCAAATGTTTAATGGCAAAGCATCATGGGAAGATATTGGGTTAGCCAAAGCTGCAGTGAAAATTCCTGTGATTGGT
>CAMZLX010000053.1 GCA_947311795.1 uncultured Zetaproteobacteria bacterium | reverse complement strand
TTCCCAGAAGGGCGCATCAGCAATACAGGTTCTCTCATGAAGGTCTACCCAGGCTCTGCCATGATTGCCGACAAAGCCGATGCTTCCATTCTTCCTATCCGTATCAATGGTGCGCAGTTTTCCCATTTCTCACGTATGCAAGGTTTATTAAAACTACGCAGATTCCCTAAAATTACACTGGATATTTTGCCCGCGAAAAAACTGGAGTTTGAAGCAGGTTTAAGCAGCCGCGAGCGTAGGAAGAAAGGCGCACAAATACTTGAAGATATGATGCGCGATATGATTTTCAGCACATCAAACTACAAACTTCGCCTTTGGGATAGGCTTTTAGAAGCCGCTGACACACACGGTAAAGACCATGAAATCATTGAAGATTTAGAACGCACGCCGTTGACATACAGCAATGTATTTACCCGCACCATGGTCTTACAGCAGCTTTTACCCAAATCATTCAAACACGGTGAGCGCGTGGGTTTGTTGCTACCCAATGTGAATGGTTGCTACCTTACTTTTTTTGCTCTTCAAGCCAAAGGTGTGGTGCCAGCATTGCTCAACTTTACCATGGGTGAAAGTGCCACCACTGCGGCATTAGAGACTGCAACCATTCGTACTGTGATTACTTCTCGTAAATTTATTGAAGCTGGCGAACTGGAGCCTCTCATTGCAACTATTGAGAAAAACGCTGATGTTTTATATCTGGAAGACTTGCGTGAGAAATTATCCTTGTTTCATAAACTCAAAGGTTTATTCATGGCGAAGTTCCCATCCATGGGTGTTCGCAGACTTATTAAAAACGTTGATTCCAGCGATGCTGCAGTGGTGTTGTTCACATCGGGCTCCGAGGGTATTCCAAAAGGCGTGGTTTTATCCCACGAAAATATTCTTGCCAATATAGAACAAATCAATGCTAGCATTCCTTTTAATACCAACGATATTTGCCTCAATGCCCTGCCTTTTTTCCACTCGTTTGGTTTAACTGCAGGTTCCATGCTGACCACACTCAATGGCATTAAAACATTCTTTTACCCATCACCGCTGCACTACAAAATCATTCCTGAATTTGCCTACGATATTGATGCCACCATTTTATTTGGTACCAATGTATTTTTATCTGCTTATGCCAAACATGCCAACCCCTACGATTTTCATACCATGAAATATGCCGTTGCAGGTGCAGAGAAATTACAAGACGAAACCCGTGATATGTGGATGTATAAATTTGGTGTCCGAATTATTGAGGGTTATGGCGCAACGGAGACCACGCCTGTCATTTCTGTGAACACCCCCATGCATTATAAACCCCGCTCCGTGGGTCGCTTTATGCCTGGCACAGAATATCGCTTAGAGCATGTCCCTGGCATTTCTAAAGGTGGTCGTTTGTTTGTCAAAGCACCCAATGTGATGAAAGGTTATTTGATGCACGATAACCCTGGTGTTTTGCTGCCGCCCGAAGATGGCTGGTATGATACAGGCGATATTATTGCCATTGATGAAGATGGTTTCTTAAGCGTACAAGGTCGCGCCAAACGCTTTGCTAAAATTGCCGGGGAAATGGTGTCACTCACTGCGGCAGAAGAGTTATGCAGACATTGCTGGCCAGATTATGAACATATTGCATTGGCATTCCCTGACCCGGGCAAAGGTGAGCGCATCATTTTGATGAGCACATTGGAAAACCCAAACCGCAAAGCATTAATTCAATGTGCACATGAGCGTGGTGCAAGCGAGCTGGGTGTGCCGCGTAAATTCTTATATGTTTCAGAAGTTCCTTTGTTAGGCACTGGTAAAATTCATTATGTGGCTGCGCAAGCCTTGGCTGAGAAAATGTTGAACGCCAATCATGAAAAATGACCTAAGAAAACTCCTTCTCGCCCAATTCCTCACTGCCATGGCAGACAATGCGATTTTATTTGTTGCAGTCGCCATGGTGATGCAAGGTGCATTGGAAGGTGATTGGTATATACCCGCACTTCAAGGTTGTTTTTTGATTGCATTTGTTGTCCTTGCCCCTTGGGTAGGCACATTTGCAGACACCACATCCAAACCCAAAGTATTGATGCTTGCCAATATCATCAAAGCCCTTGGCGCACTGATGATGTTAATGGGGCTAGAGCCTTTGCTCGCATACGCAGTAGTTGGCGTGGGTGCAGCAGCTTATAGCCCTGCCAAATATGGCATACTTCCAGAACTTGCAGGCGATGAATCTAGCTTAATGAAAAGTAACAGTTGGATTGAAGGAAGCACGATTGTTGCTATTTTACTGGGCACAGTTGTCGGCGCCAAAATTGCAGACCATTCTATTTTTATCGCGCTTTGTTTTGTCATGGTGGTCTATCTTTTATCGGCAGTCATCACCATGTGGATGCGCCAGCTTCCTGCTGCCCATCAAAAAGAAAAGAAAGGTGTGTTGGGTAGCTTTAAGAAAACCATCGCAACCCTACTCGCCACACCTTCCGCCAGATTTGCAACGTTTGGGGTGAGCTTATTCTGGGCATCTGCCGTCACACTTCGGCTTATCATCATCGCATGGGCACCCGTTACTTTGCTACTCACAACCAGTGAAGACATATCATTGCTCACCCTTTTTATCGCCCTAGGCATTGCGTGTGGTGCGTTGCTTGCCCCCAAGCTTATTCCCATGCACAAGCTCAGTCTCACGCGTCTTGCAGCTTATGGTTTGGGTGTGTCTGTGTTGTTGCTCATGCTTACCGATAACTTAAACAGCGCACGCGGTTTACTCTTTATCGCTGGTGTTTGTGGCGGTTTATTTGTGGTACCTATCAATGCTTTGCTTCAAGATATTGGGCATCAAACCGTGGGTAGTGGTCATGCTGTGGCTGTGCAACACTTTTTTGAAAATTTGACCATGCTGACCGCAACAGGCTTATACACATGGGCAGTTTCAAATGATGTGCCTGCAACCACTTCCATGGTGATTTTGGGCGTGTTTATCTTAATAACTACAACCATCATTGCCTACAAGTTACCCAAAGAAAATTAAACCAACGGACTACCAGGGCGCTGCCAACTCACCTGCCCGTGTGATTCAATGGATATACGCATCACCAAACCCAATGCCACCAACATACTCAGCAGTGCAGAACCACCATAACTGATAAACGGCAGCGGCACACCCACCACGGGTAACATGCCTGACACCATGCCAATATTCACAAAAATATAGAGCGAGAAAACCGTCGCAATGCCCACACTAATAAGGCCGCCAAAACGTGTATGCGCACGCAATGCAATCATAAGAATACGCGATATCAACACCGCATATAACACAAACAACACGGCGACCGCCAACAAACCACCTTCTTCCGCCAATACCGCAAAAATGAAATCGGTGTGTTGCTCAGGCAAGAAATGCAATCGCGATTGACTACCTTGCAAATAACCTTTGCCAAACAAACCACCTGAACCAATGGCAATGGATGATTGAATCACATGATAACCCTTACCCAAAGGGTCAGATTCTGGGTTCAAAAAGCTTAATACTCGCCCTCGCTGATAATCATGCATGTTTTGCCATAATACATAACCTGCAAAAGGACTTAATGCCAACAGCCCCACAAACCATTTCCAAGGAAATCCTGCCACAAGAATCACAACCATAGCAGCCAAAAGCAACACCAGTGTTGTACCTAAATCAGGCTGAATCACAATCAAACCCGCAGGAACAATCATCAACAATAACGCCACGCTTACATCTTTAAGCGTGGAAGCCTCACGCATGGAAAACCAATATGCCAAGACCAGAAGCAACGCCCACTTCATCAACTCGGAGGATTGCAAATTGACAAAGCCCAAATCCAACCAGCGGCGTGCGCCCATGTGCACATCGCCAATCAATGGGGTCAGCACAAGTGCTAACAATGCCAAACCATAAATAGGCCAAACCATTAAACCAACAAAACGCAGCGGTATAAAACACATGAAAAAAAATGCTGCTAATCCTACAAGCCAGTAAACGCCTTGTTTATACCAAACACTCAAATCACCCGAGTGTACTGCAGCAAACAATGTTGCCATGCCAATCACGGCTAACGCTAAAAGACAGCCCAACAAGATTTTATCTACCTTGTGAAGTGTTCCCATCATAACTCTTCCTGCACTTGTTTTTTATCCTTTATCGCTTTGCGGCGTTCATCCATTTTATCCGCCCAGTAATCCACCACTGCTCTCGCCACGGGTCCCGCAGCACTGCCTCCGTGCCCGCCGTTTTCCACAAACACAGCCACTGCAATTTCAGGTGTATCAAAAGGGGCATACCCCATGAACCAAGCATGGTCTTGATGGTGCTTGGCATCTGAAAAAGTGCGCTTTTCATCATCCGACATTTTCACCACTTGCGCCGTACCTGTTTTCCCTGCAACCGTCCAATGGGCGCGCGACAACTGCCAGTAAGCCGTGCCTTTGCGGTCTGCCACCACATCGCGCATACCTTGCCTTACTTTATTCAACTGTTTGGGGCTTACATCCAATTGTCTTACCACTTTCACAGCTTCACCTTTTTCCAAAAGTGGTGTGAGAATTTTACCACCATTGGCAATGGCAGCAGTGAACCGCGCCATTTGCAAAGGCGTTACAGTGATTGAGCCTTGTCCAATAGCTGTAATCATGGTTTCACCGCGATACCAGTTTCGCCCCGATGGGTGACGCTTATTGGGCACATTACCTCGCGATTCAGGCGGCAAGTTAATGCCTGTTTTTTCGCCAAAGCCCCACTCTCTTGCGGTATCTGCAAGTCTGCTCATCCCCAAAGCATCACCAAGTTCATAAAAATAAACATCGCATGAGTGCACAATCGCATCATGTATATCCACTTTGCCATGTCCTTTTTTCTTCCAACAGCGGATTTTACGGTCCGCAAGCTCCACATAACCCGGGCATGTGGTGCTGCCAGTGGCAAGCCGAATACCTTGCTCCAAACCACCAAAACTTGTGACCAATTTCATGGTGGATGCTGGTGGATACGCAGCTTGCGTTGTTCGATTAAGCAGCGGTTTTTCAATGTCTTCTAACCACGACTTCCATTGCACATTATCAAGCCCAGTAATGAACTTATTGCTGTCATAGCCTGGCATACTGAGCAGCGTCAACACTTCACCTGTTCGTACATCCATGACCACCACAGCACCTGTTCTCTCACCCAGCGCTTGAGCCGCTACTTGTTGCATGCCCACATCAATGCTTAGCGTAATATTTTCACCTGTCTTGGGGCGCACGGTTTTAATCAATGCTACCCGCCTTCCCCGTGCATTCACTTCTTCATGTTTATAACCCAATTCGCCATGCAGGCGTGATTCCAAAATACGCTCCAAACCACTGCGCCCAACATATTCCATGCGCAAATAACCTTTTTCCACATCCACATCCCGCACCAAGGACAAATAACCCACCATGTGCGCGGTTTGCATCGCAAATGGATACTCTCTGTGCGTACCTGCAACCACATTCACCCCTGAAAAATGATGCAACCGAGCTGCAAGTGGCGCAACAATTTTCCATGGCAACTGGTCTTTCAAGAGCACTTGTCTATCCGAGCGTGATTGTTTGATTTTCTTTTTTAATCGCGTGATTCGTTTGTCATCCCAGTGCATTAATTCTTGTACCGATGCTAAAGTTTCACCCAGGTTTTCAACGCGTTCGGGAATCAGCGTAATTTTATATGACACTTTATTTACAGCCAGACCTACACCGTCCCTATCCGTCATCATGCCTCGTGTAGGCAGAATAGGTGACACATGAATACGGTTACCTTCAGACTGAATAAAATGCTGGGTATATTGAATCCATTGCAGTTGAACCATGCGCCCAAACAACAACAAGACCATGCATACTACTGCCGCAAAAAAAAGGTAAACGCGCAGGTTATAGCGCTGCCTTAATTCAAATTGGTTCCACATAAACTTTATCCCGTTTTGAAGACAGCATTGACCACAGCCAAACTGTTAAGGCAAGGGTGAGCAACCATGAAATCATATCCATGCCCGCAAACAAAAGGGAAACACAGCCAAGAAGAAGTGCTAACCAACGCTGATGTTGCCCTGGTGCCAAGTGAATATCGGCATATGCAAGCACACCAGCAGCAAGCGCAACAAAAGGAAAACAAACCCAAACCGACCAGAATAATAAATAATCATGCAGCCCTATCAACGGCAGCACCCAATACCATGTAGCTCGTTTACTCAGCAGAATGGCAAGTAAAATGGACAACGCCCAATCCGGTTGCGCAAGCGCCCCTGCAAAACTCATGTTCACCAACAAGCCAAGCCATGCAAACAGGGCGAGCATATAATACAGCATTAAGGCGCTACTGAAGTATCAGATTGCACACGGTTCGCCACAGCCAACCATGCATCGCGCTGCCATGCTGCGATAGGGCTAGCTGTTACTTCAGCAAACACACCCCCATCAATGGCTTTCACTTTATCCACATGAGCTACAGGCAGACCAGCCGGGAAAACACCGCCTGCACCACTGGTGACCAGCGTATCGCCCACCTGCGGTGCGCGCTCCAACGGCACAAAATCGACAATCAAATGTTCACCTGCACCACGAACCAGACCTGCCAAATCACTTTCTAACATGGTCACTGGCACAGTGACTGATGCATCCAGTATTGTGCGTACAGTTGCATGGCTTTTATCCGCCACATCTACCAAACCCACCAAACCTTCATCGGATACCACCACATCATCTTCATGTGCATTCGGAATTTCCACCATAAGCCGCCGACTTTTGCTCTCTATACCTCGGCTAACCACACTGGCGACACGCCAAATGTAACCTTGAATTTGCGTAATATTAAGAAGCTCACGAAGTTGTTTGTTTTCTGTGCGCAACACATTGCGCTCCAACAACATCGCTTGCTGTACTTCAGACTTTTGTTTTAAGGATTGGTATTTGGCTTGTAATTCGCTGGCACCTTCAAACCACAAAGCGAAGGATTGATACCAGCGCACTGGTGCTTGAACAGTATGAAGTGCCGAAGCAAAAATAAGGTTAAACTGTTGACCAACGGGGTATTTAAAAGAGACAACGATGATGATGAGAAAAATAGAAACCCACCAAATATAGGTATTTTTAAAGCGTGAACTTCGCCCTAATATCATTCTTCAAATAACACGCCACGCATCTTATCAAGTTCTTCCAGAACGTGTCCACTACCCATCACAACACAATCCAATGGGTTTTCAGCAACCGTTACTGGTAGGCCTGTTTCATCGCGTAATAAAGTATCTAATCCTGTTAATAATGCTCCGCCACCTGTGAGCACAATACCTTTGTCCACAATATCAGCAGATAATTCAGGAGGCGTCTGCTCCAAACAAACTTTAACACCTTCTACAATGGAATTAACAGGTTCAATCAAAGCTTCAAGAATATCAGAGTCATCCAATGACAAATTCTTAGGTACACCATTGATAAGGTCACGACCTTTCACATCCATTTCTCGGCGTGATTCCTGCGCACACGCACTTCCCAATGTCATTTTGATCCGTTCAGCTGTAGGTGCACCAACCAACAAACTATATTTGCGACGTAAATGGTTAATAATGGCATCATCGAATTTATCACCACCTACACGTACGGATTTTGAATACACAATACCACCATAACTGATGACTGCTATTTCAGCTGTGCCACCACCAATATCCACTACCATGGAGCCATTCGCTTCCGTTACAGGCAAACCTGCGCCGATGGCTGCTGCCATAGGCTCTTCAATCAAAAATACTTGGCGTGCACCAGCATTGAGTGCTGAATCTCGAATCGCACGGCGCTCAACTGGTGTTGAGCCATAAGGTACACAAATCACAATGCGTGGGGAAACACCCCACGCACGTTTATGTACTTTACGAATGAATTGTTTAAGCATTTCTTCAGTAATCACAAAATCAGCGATCACACCGTCTTTAAGCGGACGAATAGCACGAATCGAATCAGGCGTGCGCCCAAGCATGCGTTTAGCATCCTCACCAACAGCCAAAACTTTGCGGTTCTTTGGTCCTCCGCCTTCATACACAGCGACCACAGAGGGTTCATTGAGCACAATACCTTCACCACGTACATAAATAAGTGTGTTGGCTGTCCCTAAATCAATAGATATATCTCTAGAAAATACACCAAAAAGTTTTTGTAACATCACTCACCTCTCACCAACTATCGCAGCACTATAACCATGAAAAAACAAAAAAGGCAGCCTAAGCTGCCTCTTTATAGATTAAGCTTCTTCTTGCGATTCCACTTCTTCGCTTGAGTCAGTGCTAACTTCGGCTTGCGAAACATCATCCACAATGGCTTCTGCTTCCGTGACCTCTGCTACAACTTCTTCCTCTTCTTCGCCAGCCGGTTTGGGTGCATTACGCACTGCCATACCAGTGCCTGCAGGAAGCAAGCGACCAAGAATTACATTCTCTTTCAAGCCACGCAGCCAATCCACTTTACCAGCCAAAGCTGCTTCAGTAATCACACGTGTTGTTTCTTGGAACGATGCTGCGGAAATAAATGATTCCGTATTCAACGATGCTTTGGTGATACCTAGCAAGACTGGCTCGAAACGTGCTGGCACTTTGCCTTCTGCTTCGAGTTTACGGTTTTGGCGCACCACTTGTTTGCGCTCAACCTGTTCACCTTCAACATACGTTGAAGACCCTGCATCAATAATTTGTACACGACGAATCATTTGGCGCACAATCACTTCAATGTGTTTATCATTGATTTTCACACCTTGCAGACGGTAAACCTCTTGAACTTCATCAGTTAGGTAAGTTGAAAGTGCTTCAATACCCAACACACGCAAAATATCATGCGGTGCAGGTGAGCCTTCCATCAAACGTTCACCACGACGCACACGGTCGCCCTCTTGAACATTAATGTGCGAACCTTTCGGGATTTGGTACTCAATCGCATCTTCACCACTGTCTGGCTCAATATAAATGCGGCGTTTACCACGAATATCTTTACCAAATGCAATCGTACCATCTGCACCAGCAATGAATGCCAATGTTTTAGGTTTACGCGCTTCAAACAATTCAACTACGCGTGGCAAACCACCTGTAATATCTTTGGTTTTTGAAGTTTCACGTGGGATACGTGCCAACACATCACCCGCACGAACTTCTTCATCATTTTCACGATTCATAATCGCGCCTGGTGATAGGAAGTAACGTGCTGGAACGTTGGTACGCGCAATAATGATAGGCTCATCATCCGTAGTTTTCGGGTCAACCAAATGCATTTGAGGGCGAAGTGCCGCAGAACCCGCATCCGAACCTTGAATCACAACACGGCTCGACATGCCAGTGACTTCATCTACTTCTTCACGAATGGTTTTGCCTTCTTCAATATCAACGTAGCGAACTTTACCATCCACTTCAGCAATCAATGGCATGGTATATGGATCCCATTCAGCCAATGTTTTGCCTTTCTTAACCTTGCCACCTGACTTCACAAGCAAACGTGCGCCATATGGAATACGATGACGTTCAACTTCCTTGCCACTACCATCCAAGACCAATAATTCAGTATGACGGTTAATCACAATTTCAGAACCTTGGGTGTCGGTTACCACAATTTCATGCTCAAGTTGAACAGTGCCGTTAAACTTCGATTCAACAGATGCAGCTTCAGTCGAACGTGATGCTGTACCACCCACATGGAATGTACGCATGGTTAGCTGTGTGCCCGGCTCACCAATAGATTGCGCCGCAATCACACCAACGGCTTCACCCATAGCAACAGGTGTACCATGTGCAAGGTCACGACCATAACAGGTCGCACAAACACCTTCTTCAGCTTCACAAGTCAATACCGAACGAATACGTAATGATTCAATTGTCGATTTCTCAATCTGCTTAACCAAGGCTTCATTAATCATGGTGCCTGCTGGTGCAATTTCAACACCTGTAATTGGGTCAGTCGCAGCTTCAAGCAATACACGCCCAAGCACACGCTCAGACATGGCTTCAATCACTTCACCACCATCAACCAAATCAGTAATTGTAATGCCCGTTTGCGTACCACAATCTTGCTCACGAACCACAGAGTCTTGTGCCACATCAACCAAACGACGCGTCAAATAACCTGAGTTTGCAGTTTTAAGTGCTGTATCGGCAAGACCTTTACGCGCACCATGGGTAGAGATAAAGTATTGAAGTACAGTCAAACCTTCACGGAAGTTTGCCGTAATCGGTGTTTCAATAATGGAGCCATCTGGTTTCGCCATCAAACCACGCATACCCGCCAACTGACGAATTTGCTGTGCCGAACCACGCGCGCCTGAATCAGCCATCATATAAACCGAGTTAAACGTCGTCATTTCTTCAGACTTCTTACCATCTGCAGAACGAACCATTTCAGTTTGCAAGTTGTCCATCATAGAACGCGCCACTTTTTCCGTGGTGTTTGTCCATAAATCGATAACTTTATTGTAGCGCTCGCCAGCAGTAATCAAACCATCACGGTATTGTTGCTGCACGTCTTGCACTTCTTTTTCAGTCGCATCAACCATAGGTACTTTATTATCAGGGATAATCACGTCACCAAGGCAGAACGATGCACCAGAACGCGTTGCATAAGTATAACCCAAGTGTTTCAAGCGGTCAGCAAGCAACACTGTCGCTTTATTGCCCGCAGCAACAAAGCATTGCTCAATCAATTTACCCACTTCTTTCTTGCCCAGCACACGGTTGATGCTTGAGAATGGAAGCTCTTCAGGTAATACCGTGGATACAATCGCACGACCCACTGTGGTTTCTTCAATCTTGCCACGAATACGACATTTAATACGGCTATGAATACGCACTGTACCTTTATCATAAGCCAGCATCACTTCATCTGGTGATACAAATGACATGCCTTCACCCGGCTCAAATGGACGTTCACGGGTTAAATAATATAAACCCAAAATCATATCCTGCGTTGGCACAATCACTGGTTTACCTGTGGCAGGCGACAACACATTGTTGGATGCCATCATCAATGAGCGCGCTTCCATTTGTGCTTCAGTCGACAATGGGACGTGAACAGCCATTTGGTCACCATCAAAGTCGGCGTTGAATGCTGTACAAACAAGCGGATGCAATTGAATTGCTTTGCCTTCAATCAAGATAGGTTCAAAGGCTTGAATACCCAATCTATGCAATGTTGGTGCGCGGTTAAGCATCACTGGGTGCTCATGAATCACTTCAGCCAAAATATCCCAAACTTCAGGAATGCCTTGTTCAACAAGTTTACGTGCTTGTTTGATGGTGGTTGCCAACTCACGCAATTCAAGTTTGTGATAGATAAACGGCTTGAACAATTCCAATGCCATCTTCTTCGGTAAACCACACTGATGCAGTTTCAATTCAGGGCCAACCACAATCACGGAACGGCCCGAGTAATCTACACGTTTACCCAATAAGTTTTGACGGAAACGACCTTGTTTACCTTTAATCACATCAGACAATGATTTAAGCGGACGACGGTTGTTGCCAGCGATAGGTTTAGAGCGGCGTGCATTATCAAACAGTGCATCCACAGACTCTTGCAACATACGTTTTTCATTGCGTGTAATGATTTCAGGCGCGTTCAATTCTAACAAACGTTTCAAACGGTTGTTACGGTTAATGACACGGCGATACAAATCATTCAAATCTGAAGTTGCGAAACGACCACCATCCAAAGGAACCAATGGACGAATCTCTGGTGGTAATACAGGAATCACTTCCATAATCATCCACTCAGGACGGTTGCCAGAACCAATCATCGCTTCAATGGTTTGAAGGCGTTTGGTTAATTTCGTCAATTTCGTAACCGCTTTGGTCGCAGCAATTTGCGCACGCAATGATTGACGCTCTTCTTCCAAATCAATGTTTTTCAGCATTTCACGTAAAGCTTCACCGCCCATAGCTGCGCGGAACTCTTCACCATATTCTTCAAAAGCTTCAATATATTCATCTTCGCTCAAAAGCTGGTATTGATCCAACGATGTTAATCCTGGGTCAAGCACCACATAAGATTCGAAATACAAAATGCGTTCAAGTTCTTTCAATGTTTTATCAAGCAATAAACCAATACGCGAAGGTAATGATTTCATAAACCAAATATGGGCAACAGGCGCAGCCAAGTCGATATGCGCCATACGCTCACGACGAACTTTGGACTGAATCACTTCAACCGAACATTTTTCACACACCACACCGCGATGTTTTAAACGTTTGTATTTACCACACAAACATTCGTAATCTTTAATCGGACCAAAGATTTTAGCGCAAAACAAACCATCACGCTCAGGTTTAAATGTACGGTAGTTGATGGTTTCTGGCTTTTTCACTTCTCCATACGACCATGAACGAATTTTTTCAGGGCTAGCTAAGCCAACACGAAGGCCATCAAAGTCTTCTACACGACTTGGTTTTTGGAATAATTTAAATAATTCTTGCATGATTATTCTCCTTCACCTTCTACTGGTTTTTTGACCATGGACATATCAATACCCAAAGCATTCATCTCTTTCACCATCACGTTGAATGACTCAGGAATACCTGCTTCAAACGACATTTCGCCGCGCACAATAGATTCATACATTTTCGTACGACCTTGCACGTCATCGGCTTTGACCGTCAACATTTCTTGGAGGGTGTAAGAAGCACCATATGCTTCCAATGCCCACACTTCCATCTCACCAAAGCGCTGACCACCAAACTGAGCTTTACCACCCAATGGTTGTTGTGTAACCAAGGAGTAAGGGCCGGTGGAACGGGCATGGATTTTTTCATCCACCAAATGATGAAGCTTTAAGATATACATTTGACCCACAGTGACAGGGCGGTCAAATTTTTCGCCTGTGTAACCATCATACAGTTCTGTTTGACCATCCAAATCTACTTCTGCCAAATCAAGCATACGTGTAATATCAGCTTCTTTTGCACCATCGAATACGGGTGTCGCAATCGGCACACCACCTTTCAAGGTATCAATAAGACCTGATAATTCTTTTGCTCCCATTTTCTTAATGGACGCAACAGCTTTATCATCGTTTTCATAAATTTCTAACAAATAGGAACGCAAGTCTTCTGTCGCTGCATTGGCTCTCACCATCTCATCAAGGCGACGACCCAATTCCTTGGCTGCATGACCCATATGCACTTCAAAAATCTGACCGATGTTCATCCGTGATGGAACGCCCAATGGGTTCAAACAAACATCAACACTTGTGCCATCTGCAGCATAAGGCATATCTTCTTCAGGTACGATGACTGAAATGACACCTTTGTTACCATGGCGACCCGCCATTTTATCACCTGGTTGAAGTTTGCGTTTCACCGCAATAAACACTTTAACAACAACCAACTCGCCTGGTTTCAATTCAGAACCTTCACGAACCTTGGCAACTTTTTCTTCAAAGCGCGTTTCAACACGGGCACGTTCTTCATCCATATTACTTAGGATTGCAGAAACTTTGGTGTTGATAGCGTCATCATCCACAGAAAGTGAAGACAAATCATTCACAGTTAATGAAGCCAAATGGTCTGCGGGAATTTTATCACCCTTATTCAAACCTTTAACTTTCGCTGCTTTTTTACCCGTCAACAAACCTTGCAAACGTTGGCGCACATTTTCTTCCAATGTGCGGCGTTCTTCTTCTTTATCCGTATAAAGTTGCTCAACTGACGCTTCTTCAATGGATTTAGCACGGTCATTTTTTTCATCACCGCGACGCGTGAAGACTTGAACATCAATCACTACACCTTCATCACCCGGTTTTACACGAAGCGATGAATCGCGAACATCGGATGCTTTTTCCCCGAAAATCGCACGCAATAGTTTTTCTTCAGGAGACAGTTGGCTTTCACCTTTTGGTGTAATTTTACCCACCAAAATATCACCTGCTTTCACTTCAGCACCGACAAATGCAATACCTGATTCATCCAAATGACGAAGTGCATCTTCACTTACATTTGGAATATCACTGGTAACTTCTTCGTCACCCAATTTGGTTTGACGTGCAACACAGCTTAGTTCTTCAATGTGAATGGATGTATACACATCGTCTTTTACCAACTTCTCGGAAATCACAATCGCATCTTCGAAGTTGTATCCGCGCCAAGGCATTAGTGCCACTTGCACATTACGACCAAGTGCTAACTCACCACGGTCTGTAGATGGGCCATCGGCAATAATATCACCAGCAGCAATCACATCGCCCATTTTTACAACAGGGCGTTGGTTAAAACATGTATTTTGGTTGGAACGGCGGTATTTAAACAAACGATAAACATCGATGCCTGGCTCGCCTTCAACTTGTTCATCATCTGCAACACGAACAACAATACGCGATGAATCTACGCGCTCTACAACACCACCACGGCGTGCCACAGCAGACACACCAGAGTCACGTGCCACTTCAGCTTCCATGCCCGTGCCCACAAGCGGCTTCTCAGCGCGCACCAACGGCACAGCTTGGCGCTGCATGTTAGAGCCCATCAATGCCCTGTTTGCATCATCATGCTCCAAAAACGGAATAAGACCTGCCGATACAGACAATACTTGTGATGGCGAAATATCCATGCAGTCAATTTCTTCAGCTGTCACCATCAAGAACTCACCATCTTGTCGGCACTGAATAAACTCAGCTTCAAATATACCTTTATCATTCACTTTTGCATTCGCCTGAGCAATGATAAGACCTGCTTCATCAATCGCTGATAAGTAAATTACATCACGGGTAACTTTACCTTTTTTCACTTGGCGGTATGGCGTTTCAATAAAACCAAAATCATTTACTTTTGCAAAAGAAGACAACGAGTTAATCAAACCAATGTTTGGTCCCTCAGGTGTTTCAATCGGACATAAACGTCCGTAATGTGTTGGATGTACGTCACGCACTTCAAAGCCAGCACGGTCACGCGAAAGACCCCCAGGACCAAGTGCTGATAAACGACGTTTATGCGTTACTTCAGAAAGTGGATTGGTTTGGTCCATGAATTGAGACAGTTGTGAAGAACCGAAAAACTCACGAATTGAAGCAATCAATGGTTTGGAGTTCACCAAGTCCGAAGGCATCATTTCCGCAATTTCAGCAGTGCTCAAACGGTCACGAATTGCACGCTCCATACGAATCAAACCAATACGAACTTGGTTCTCAAGTAACTCACCTACAGAACGAAGGCGACGATTACCCAAGTGGTCAATATCATCTACTTCGCCAATACCATCACGCAATTTCAATAGTGTATCAACTGTCATCAGAATATCATCAACCCGTAATGTGCCTTGATCCAAAGGCACATCATCGTCTGAAATATCCAAGCGGCTGTTCAACTTCATACGGCCAACTTTTGAAAGGTCATAACGAGATTTATCGAAAAACATGGATTCAAACAATGCTTTGGCAGTTTCCACTGTTGGTGGCTCACCAGGGCGCATCATGCGGTAAATTTCAACTTGTGCTTCCTCTTTGGATTGTACCATGTCCATACGCACAGTGTCCGCCAACCAAGGACCACGGCTAAATGCATCAATAAACAAACATTCAAATTCTTTCACTTCCGCAGTGCGAAGTGCTGCTAATGTTTCTTCACTAATTTCGTGGTTTACATCCAGAAGCATTTCATCATCAGCAAGCATCACAGGTTGCGCAGTGACCTCACCAAGCAAGTTTTCTTCAGGAATATCCAACCATTTGGTGCCTGCTTCGGTTAGCTTTTTAATGGCAACACGATTGATTTTTTTACCCTCGGCAACAATACGTTTGCCATCAATTTCAATGTCGCGTACAGCACGACTACCCAAGAATAATTCTGGGTCAAATTTAACCTGATAAGCATCTTTGGTGATTTTATATGTGCGGCGTTTATAAAATTGGTCTAAAATATCTTGGGTACTTAAACCGAGAGCCTTAAGCATAATTCCCGCCGTCATTTTACGGCGCAAATCAATACGAAAATATAGTTTATCTTTGGCATCAAATTCAAAATCCAGCCAAGAACCACGGTAAGGAATCACACGTGATTTAAATAATAATTTACCTGATGCATGTGTTTTACCACGGTCATGGTCAAAGAACACGCCGGGAGAACGGTGCATTTGCGAAACAATCGCGCGTTCCGTTCCGTTAATCACGAAAGAACCATGGTCTGTCATCAAAGGAATTTCACCCATATATACAGTCTGATCACGGACTTCTTTTAGCTTACGCTTTTTACCTTTACTACCATCTTGTTCATAGGTTTTAAGACGTAATTTAACTTTCACAGGCAATGCAAAAGTTAGGTCACGCCTAAGACATTCCTCTAGATCATACCGTGGAGCCATGTATTCCAGCCCTTCAAAGTGCAGCTCGGCACTGCCTGAATAATCACGAATAGGAAACACAGAACCAAACACAGATGCCAAGCGAGAGCCGCCAATATCTGTTGAACCTGAACCTACACCTACGAATTCTTGATACGAACTCAATTGTAGCTGTAGCATATTTGGCATCTGAATGACCGAATCAATCTTACCAAAATTCTTGCGGATACGCTTTACAATCGCCTGTTTGCCCATGGGTTACCTCTAAATACTTGTCTATCTAATCTTTAAAAATCAATCTCAAACTACAACGCGAAAAAGACCAAACCCTTAGCAGAAAACTACTAAGGGATTAGCCTATTACTATGCATCAAACAAAAAGCGACAATGCGCTATTATTTCAACTCTACAGATGCGCCAGCTTCTTCAAGTTTTGCTTTCAAAGCTTCAGCGTCGTCTTTAGAAAGACCTTCTTTCACGTTGCCAGGAGCGCCGTCAACAACTGCTTTTGCTTCTTTAAGACCAAGACCAGTTGCTTCACGCACTGCCTTGATAACTTGGATTTTCTTGTCGCCTGCTGCAGTCAACACAACGTTGAACTCAGTTTGTTCTTCTGCACCACCAGCGTCGCCGGCAGCTGCAGCAACACCTGCAACTGCTACTGGAGCTGCCGCTGATACGCCAAATTTTTCTTCCAATGCAGACACAAGCTCAGAAAGCTCAAGTACAGACATTGTTTCGATTGCTGTGATTAAATCATCTTTTGTAATAGCCATTTTAATTATTTCCTCTTTGTTATTTTTTAAATTATAATGTTTTGCGGATCAACCCGATTATACTGCTTTTTGGTCGCGTATTGCTGCCAAAGTGCGCACAAACGATGCTGGAATTTCGTTCAAAGTACGTACAAACCCACTGATAGGTGATTGCATGCTGCCCAACATTTTGGCCAACAATTCTTCCCTAGATGGTAAGCTCGCTAGTGCTTTGATTCCTGCTGCATCAATCGCCTTCCCATCAAGAACGCCGCCACGAATTTCTAAGGCTTTATTCTCTTTGGCAAAGTCAGAAATTGCTTTGGCCATACCCACTGGGTCTGAACCGTATGCAATTGCAACAGGACCGGTAAAAAATTCTTCCGCTGCTTCGAAACTTGTATCTTTAGCTGCACGACGCGCCAACGTATTTTTTACGATACGTAAATTCACATTTGCATGATGCAAGCGACCACGAAGGTCACCCATCGCAGATACATTTAGACCACTGTATTGTGTAACAATAGCAGAGTCTGATTCCGACCAAGCGGCATGAAGTTCTTCAACAATAGATTGTTTATTTTCCCGATTCACTTCTACCTCCTTGCTTATTTTGACCCGCGCAAGTGAGCTATCACTTCCATCTGTACTGGCTTTCTCGATTAAGCTCCCGAAGGTGCGCCTGTAGTCTGGGACGGATCGTTCTTTAATCACTTATCGTGACTAACTTGTTGCCCGCCTCATTTCCCAGAAATGAGGCGAACGAATTTATATTAAAGGCTGTTCAAATCCACGCGAACACCAGCACCCATGGTTGCTGAAATCACGAAGCTTTGCATATAACGACCTTTGGCTGACGATGGTTTCATGCGATTAAGCTCTGAAATCAAAAATTCAACATTTTCATTCAATTGTTTTTCATCAAATGAACGGCGACCAATCGGCGCATGAACCACGCCTGATTTATCAGCACGCACTTCAATTTGACCTGACTTAATCGCTTCAACAGCCTTGGTCACATCCATAGTTACTGTGCCAAGTTTAGGGTTAGGCATCAAACCACGTGGGCCAAGCACACGACCCAAACGACCAACAACACCCATCATATCAGGGGTAGCCACAACACGGTCAAAGTCCATGAA
>CAMZLX010000052.1 GCA_947311795.1 uncultured Zetaproteobacteria bacterium | reverse complement strand
TATGATTTGGTGTGGAACGGCACAGAGATTGGTGGTGGCTCGATTCGTATTCATAAAACCGATGTGCAAGCACGCGTACTTAAAGCTCTGGGTATCTCTGATGAGGAAGCGAATGATAAATTTGGTTTCTTGCTTAAAGCTTTGGAATACGGCGCACCGCCGCATGGTGGTTTGGCATTTGGCTTAGACCGTGTGTTATCCCTCATGGTGGGTGCGGAATCCATTCGTGATGTGATTGCCTTCCCGAAAACGCAAAAAGCAGCTGACCCCATGGCTGAATCACCGTCTGACGTGGGTGATATGCAGTGGAAAGAATTGGGTTTACGCAAACGCCGTACCCAAATCAACACAGAATCCGAAAGCGTCTCGGATAAGGATTGATATTGACAGCAGCCAGAAAACATAGAACCCTAGGGCATATGATACGTGTCTTGGGTGTTGTTTTGATTTCGCTGTGGTTGAGTGCTTGTGCAACGAAACCACCCGTGCAAGCTATGGCGGAAGCAAGGGCGGCTGTGCAATCGGTGAAACCATTGTATGATAGCAATGAAGCCAAACAGTCCAAGACCTATAAATATTTTCAAAGCGCTGAGAAAGCATTGATGGAAGCCACGCAAGCTTTGGATGCCAAGCAATATGTTAAAGCCAAGAAAAAGGCGAAACAGGCAAAGCAGAAGGCACGTTTGGCTGCCAAAGTGAAACATTAGGTCATTGGAAAAGGGTAGGGGTATCGGAATGGATGTAGATCATACAAACGCAAATGAACTTTCAGAGAGTATAACGGATCAAACGCAGTCAGATGAATCTGTGCAAAAGGTAACGGTTGTTGTTCTGGGTGCGGATAAGAAGAAAATGCTCTGCCAAGCCGTGCAAGATGTTGTCGATGCCGCAGTAGCAAAAGCTTATGATGGTCATCGTATGATTGCATGGCAAACAGAGGGTGTTGATGACGAAGAAGCACTTGGCTTACGCATAAAAACAAACAGTAGCGTACTATCGTTGCTCCTCTCTATGACGGCAGTCCTGCGTCAGGCTGATTATCATGAAGCGGCGAATGTTTTGTCTTCAAACTTTATCCAATGCCTGCAATCGGGCGTGATACCTGAAGATGCAGCTTTGCTCACGGGTGATATGGTTTCCAGTGCAGACTTTTGTAAGGCTATTGTTGATGAAATCGGCGATGAAGCACTGTTTGATGTGGATGCCAAACAGTATGATGCCTTGGCAGCTAAATTCAAAGATGAATTGGAAGGTGCGATGGACAATACGGTTGAGTTTTCCAAAAAAGCCATGGAAAAAGCCCGTGAAAAGTTGACAGAAACAGGCATGTTTACTGAAGAAAAAGGCGAAAAATTAAAAGAGTTTTTAGAGAATGATTTGTCCCGTGTGGCAAAAGAACTTAAAGAGGGTGCCAAAGAAAAATTAAACCCTTCGCGTTTGGGTTCGGGTGCATTGGCTTCGATGTCCAAGCTTTTGCATAAAACAAGTGATGCCTTATCCCATTATGCAGGCAAAGCTGAAGAGTCATTAACCTGTAAATCGGGTGAAATCACCAGCGCAGGCAAGTTGGTTTGTAAAGCGTGTGGTTATGAAATGAACTTTAAAAAGACTGGGCGTATCCCACCTTGCCCTAAGTGTCATAAAACAGAATTTAGCAAAGGATATTGATTTATCTTTCACTTCAACAAAATTTCTTAACCTATGAATAAAAAAGAAAATTTATCTTTATCTCTTGATTTGGCTACCCAACTTATTCGCCGAGAATCACCAACGCCAGAAGATGGTGATTGTCAGCTATTTATTGGGCGTAAGCTTGCGCCATTGGGTTTTGTGCAAACAGAAATCAATTGCAATGGTGTGACCAATTCTATTTATACCCGCCAAGGTGAAAAAGAAGGAGTGTTGGCATTTGCTGGGCATACTGATGTTGTGCCAACTGGGCCTGTGGACGCTTGGGATTTCCCACCTTTTGATGCCGTGGTGAAGGATGGCATATTACACGGGCGCGGCGGTCAAGATATGAAAGGCGGGATTGCAAGTTGGATGGCAGCCGTGATGCAGCTTTGTTCTACGTATGAGCCAATCCCAACCATTCAATTGCTGATTACTTCAGATGAGGAAGGCGAATCGGTGGACGGTACGATTCGTATTGTTGAGTATCTTCAAGCTGAAAACAAATTACCTGATGCGGTGATTGTGGGTGAACCATCTTCATCAAAGCAGGTGGGCGATGTGATTCGCCGTGGTCGCCGTGGTGTGGTGCAGGTTGCGATGACATTTAACGGCAAACAAGGTCATTCTGCATATCCTGATGATGCAGATAATGCGCTTCATCAAGCCATGCAGCCGCTCGCAAATATTGCTGCTATCGATTGGGGTGAAGCCGTGGATGGTTTTCCTGCGACTTCATGCCAAATTACCAATTTGAACGCGGGAACTGGGGCAAGTAATGTGATTCCAGGTTCGGCGGAAGCCTTTTTGGATATTCGCTACAATCCGACCAACGCATTTGAAGATATTCAAACACGAATCAAACAATGTTGCCAAGATGCGGATGTGGTATTGGATTTCAGGCATGAAGCGCAAGTGTTTTCAACACCAGATGGTAAGTTTTTGGATATGGTCTGTGCTGCGATTAAGGATGTTACAGGTTTGGAAACGAATCGAGATACAGGTGGCGGCACATCGGATGGTCGTTTTATTGCAGCAGCAGGCGTACCTGTGGCGGAACTAGGGCTTACCAACTCTACCATTCATCAGGTGAATGAGCAGGTTGCTGTGCATGAGCTGGATACACTGACCAAGATTTATACGCATATTATAAAGACGTTTGAGGTTTAACCATGAGTACCACAAGTCAATTGACCCAGTTGGGTGACAAACCCACAGCAGAAGCAAGCAAAGTATTGGAAGTGTTTGAGAATCCAAATCCTGAGCGTGATTATCATATCAAAATTGATTCACCTGAATTCACCTGCCTTTGCCCCAAAACAGGACAACCTGATTTTGCAGAGATTAAACTGGATTATGTGCCTGATGAATTGTGTGTGGAGCTTAAATCCCTCAAGCTTTATTACTGGAGTTTTAGGGATGAAGGGCATTTTCACGAGAAAGTGACCAATATGATGGCATCCGATTTGATTGCAGCCATGGACCCGCGTTGGTTGAAAGTCACTGCGATATTTAATGTGCGTGGTGGTGTGTATACCACCATTGAAGTGGAACATACCAAAGCTTGATGCTTCCATGAACATTCCCTTTGTGAAGATGCAGGCGCAAGGTAACGACTTTGTTATCTTGGATGCTATTCACGATACCTTGCCTGAACTTACACAGGCGTTCATTACAAACATATGTGATAGGCATATCGGCATTGGTTGCGACCAATTGCTGATTTTGCAACCAAGCGAACAAGCCGATGCTTTGATGTTGATTTACAATGCAGATGGTTCACAAGCCGCCAACTGTGGTAATGGTTTGCGTTGTGTGGGCGACTTATTGATGAGCGTGTTGGGCAAAGATAAAGTGTCTATTGCCTTGGTGGATAGGGTGGTTGAAGCCAAACGTACGAACAAGGGTGTTCAGGTTGCTATGGGACAAGTGAACATTGAAGCAGTAACCAATGATTATATCGATGTATTGATTGGCAACCCACATCGGGTGTATTTTAAAAACCCTTTGCCTTGCTCCGAGCGTAATGTTGAAACTATCCATGAATACGATGAACAACATGCAGAGATTAGTATTGTTGAGCGCGGCGCAGGCGAAACACTAGCTTGTGGTTCTGGCGCATGCGCAACGGCGGTTGCGCTTTGGCAAAGAACAGCATCATCAAATCCATTAACCATTCACATGCCGGGTGGCGATGTTATTGTCCACGAGCACAATGGTGAATGCGTTTTAGAAGGCGCTGTGTCCACCGTGTTTCAAGGTGTATTCAATGGATACAGTAGTTAACATCTAACCTATGCTGAACACCTTAAGACGTTTCTTAGCCACCAGCAATGATGGTATCATGTTGGATATTGAGCGAAGGTTGCAGCCGCTTCTTCTCATGTTTTCTGCGATTTTTGTTGCCTTTTCAGTGACTAATTTCGTGGGTGGTAGTGTTGCGATGTCAACATCAGACTTTACACTAGCCAGCTTTATATTTTTCTCAAACTACATGCTGCAGAAGCGATGGCTTCCGCCGATGTTTGTTGTTGCTTTTATTCTTGGCATTGTCGCGACCGCCGTGATTTCAGAGCTTGTGCTTTCAGGGGCTGTATCTAGTTTTTTATATTATTATGGTGTGATTCCTTTTTTTGTATTTTATATTGCAGGCAGATATATCGGTGTTGTATATAGCTTTTTCCTCATTGCTTTGATTTGGATGACATGGTTCTTATCTCAAATGGGTTGGTTTACCTTAGAATACACCTCAGTGGAAGTTGTTTTTTTTACGCCTTTGTATGCATTTGCTGCTTTTTGTGCATGGATGTTTGAAGTTGAGAGGGAAGAAAACAGACTGGCTTCGTATGAGCAAGGTTTGCGTCACGAATCATTATTAAAAGCTATTGGCGAAGTATATTATCGCATAGACAGCCAAGGGAAAATTATTGAAATGAGCGATGCTTTATTTGATATTACGGGATACAAACCATCCGAAGTTATCAATAATGAAACCCTTGATTTTTATGCCGACCCAAATGAGCGCAAGGGATATATGCAAGAGCTTATGACTAAAGGTTTTGTTGAAAACTATCCCGTCACTATTCTAGGTAAAAACAAAGAAAGTATTCGTATTTTGATGAGTTCACACTTGATTTATGATAAAAAAGATAGATTTAAGTATATTGAGGGTATGTTTAGGGATATAACGGTAGAACAAAGAATTGAAAGTGAAAAAGAAATGCACCTCAATCACTTACAAAAGTTAAGCTACGTTGAAGACTTACTTGTGAATACTGATTTAGAACATGCACTTCAAATTACTGTCACGGATATTAGGGAGGTATTTCATGCAAATAGGGCGTTTCTAACACCGCTTTGTTTTCTTAATGACGATGAAGATAATCCTGGTTACCAGAAAACGTTTGATGCAAGTGACGATACATCCTTTGCGCTTGAAGAATTTATAGGTCATGAAGAAGTTCGTTTTTATCTTAGCGCTGTTCCTAAGCGTTCAAAACGGCTGAGCCAAGTGCTATCTGATACGTCAGTGTTCTCTTCTGAGTTGAGGAAGCTTTGTGCGCTTGAGACGCATGCCATGATTGTGTTACACAGCAATCAAGATACCTATTGGCTCTTGGGTTTGCATAACTTTGACGACACCATGGATGAGCAGCAGCAAACACTATTTCTGGATATTTCACGCCGCATTGGTGCAACGTTGAATCAATTGCTTTTGCAGCGAAGCTTAGAGTCGGCGGCACATCAAGCGGAAGTTGCGTCCAAGGCAAAAGGTGAGTTTGTGGCAACGATAAGCCATGAGTTGCGTACACCGCTGCATGGCGTGATAGGTCTGTTGGACTTGATGGCACAAGAAGCAGAGCAGCTATCGGATGAGCAACAACAAAACCTAGCTTTGGCTCAAGCATCCTCGCAGGTATTACGTTCTTTGATTGATGATGTGCTGGATTTATCCAAGATTGAGTCGGGGAATATTGAGCTGCACAAACAAGCCTTTAACTTGCGGCAGGTGCTTATAGATGGCTTGGTTCCTTTTGTGATGAAAGCCAGAAGCAAAGGTATAGCGCTGTATCTTGAAATGCGCGATGTTTCTGAAGTGATTGAAGGGGATGCGCAACGGCTACGGCAAGTTTTGCTCAATTTAGTAGGTAATGCGATTAAATTCACCATGCAAGGATATGTTCGCATTGTGGTGAGCCAAGATGATGAGTATTTATTGATGAACATTGAAGATTCAGGCATTGGCATTGCGCGGGAAAAACAAGGAGATGTGTTTAACCCATTTTCGCAGGTGCATGATAGAGAGGTGTTGGGCGATAACCTTCAGGAAAAAGGAACAGGTCTTGGCACAACCATTTCACAGCATTTTATCAAAATGATGGGCGGCACGCTCACATTACAAAGCGAGCCTGAAATTGGTAGCACCATGAGCATTCGTTTGCCTTTGCAAAGTGTTGGCGAGCAGAAGGTTAGTGTGAATCTTAAAGTGGATGATTTGATTCAAAGCCCGTCATTATCTGCACAAAAGAAAGAACACGAAAACCAAATCGGAAACAAAGGTTGGCGTATTTTGCTTGCCGAGGATGACCCTGTGGGTAGGCGTGTAGCGGTGAAACGTTTGCAGCGCCAAGGTTTTGATATTGATACTGCCGCAGATGGTTTGATTGCTTATACCATGATTCAGCAAGGGAATTACGATGTATTGCTTACGGATATTCGTATGCCAGGGTTAAGTGGCTTACAGCTGACTGAGAAAATCCGTTCCGATGAAAATATGCAAAAGCAAACACGATTAACTATTGTTGGGTTATCGGCTTATGCATTGGATGATGTGAAAAAAGAAGCGCTTGCTTGTGGCATGGATGCATTTATAACCAAACCTGTGGATATGAAGGCATTAAGTGAGATACTTGAAACCCATTGCGAGCCAAATTGCTGATGCTAAGCACAGAAAACCATGACAGAGATGTTGTCGATTTAACCTATGTTTACCCTGTGGTTTCGCGCAGGGCGGGTGGTGTGAGTTTGGGGGTGAACATATCGCCCAATAATGCGTGCAATTGGCAGTGTGTGTATTGCCAAGTTCCAGATTTAACAAAAGGTGTGTCACCGCGTGCAAATATTGTGCAGCTCAAACAAGAGCTGGATGGCTTTTTGCAGCAAGTCTTGTTTGGTGATTTTATGGAAACGCAAGTGCCCGAAGGATGTCGAGAGCTTAAAGATATTGCGATTTCAGGTAATGGTGAGCCGACAACATGCCCCAACTTCAAAGCGGTGGTTGAAGTGATTGTTGAATTAATTCATCAATATGAATTGAACATCCCTTTGCGCCTGATAACCAATGGGTCAAGTGTACATAAAGAAGATGTGCAACAAGGGTTGAAGCTGATGGCATCATGCCAAGGTGAGGTGTGGTTTAAGGTGGATGCTGTTGGCGCTGAGCGCACGCAAAAGCTTAATGGTGTGACTGTATTGCCTGAATGGCAAATGAAACAATTGAAGGTGGTTTCAAAGATTTGTGCAGTGAAGCTTCAGACATGTGCTCTTGATATGTTTTGTTCGGATGAGGGTTATGTGCAAGATTATTTGGCATGGTTGCAAGATGTTTTGCAGCAAGACATCCCATTGGTGGGGGTGCTGATGTATAGCTTAGCGCGCCCGTCCATGCAGCAAGGTGGCGATAAACTTCAGCCTGCAAGTTTGGCTTGTATGCAAGACTTTGCAGAAAAAATTGAATCACTGGGTTTAAGCGTTACAGTGTCAGCATGAAAAATGATATGAAGGCAATCATCAATCAAACATTGCTGGATGGTATTCAACTGCGCCAACAATGTTTGGATGTGTTGGATGAAGACTTGCTTAAAGCTGCGGACATCATGGTCTCCTGCTTGCAAGGCGGCGGGAAAATTCTTGCCTGTGGTAATGGTGGTTCAGCATCGGATGCGCAACACTTTGTTGCAGAGCTGGTGAATCGTTTTGAAATGAATCGACCCGCACTTGCTGCGGTTGCTATGGTGAATGATGCATCGGTGATTACCAGTATTTCCAATGATTTTTCTTTCGATGCGATTTACGCAAGGCAAACCGAAGCTTTGGGTAGAGAGGGTGATGTGTTGCTGGGTATTTCGACCAGTGGTGAGTCGGTCAATGTGGTGAATGCTGTAACACAAGCTGAAAAGATTGGTATGCAAGTGATTACATTAACAGGGCGCGAAGGTGGCAAACTCGCCTCGCATTCAGGTACAACCGTTAATATCAATATCAATCACGCATCCACGGCAAGAGTGCAAGAGATGCATATCACTTGTTTACATATATTATGCAGTATTGTTGATGCGACCATGTTTGGTGCGAATCAATGATTGCAGGGTAGCATTATGCGAAAGAAATTTGAAAAAGAAGAAGAATATTTATCAACGCAAAGCTGGAATACAAGAGAAAAGAAAAGTCATACCTTCTTATATGTATTGATTGGTATTTTGAGCTTTTTAATCGCTTGGGTTATGACTTGAGGCTTCAGTGCTGAACTGGGAAGAAGCGGTAAAGCTCAGGCAAAATTGGGCAGAACAAGGCAAGAAAGTGGTGTTTACCAATGGCTGCTTTGATTTATTACATCCTGGACATATCAAATATTTGAATGATGCCAAAGCATTGGGTGATGTGTTGATTTTGGGTTTGAATGCCGATGCTTCGATTTCACGTTTAAAAGGAAAATCCCGCCCGATTAACCCACTCAATGATAGGGCTGCTATGTTAAATGGTTTGAAAGCCATTGATGCTGTGGTTGCCTTTGAAGAAGACACGCCGCAAAAACTCATTGCCAAATTGTTGCCTGATGTATTGGTCAAAGGCGGCGATTATGCTGCGGATGATATAGTTGGGGCAAAAGAAGTGCGTGATGCAGGCGGTGAAGTGATTGTTGTGCCCTTTCTGGGTGGTTATTCGTCATCCAAGTTGATTGAACGGATTAAATCTTCATAACTTACCACGAAGCTCACGAAGAAGAATAACCCTTTTTTGTTTTTAGCAACGATGTGAATATTTTAAACCATTGTTGGCTAATGGTTTTCAAATTTAAGTCTTGGATACCTGATTGCTGTAATGACGTTGCTTTGCGTGATGTGCCGCAAGGATTGATTTTACTAAACCAACTTAAATCTGTGGACACATTCAGCGCCATGCCATGCCACGCTATGCCTTGGGATACCCGAATGCCTAACGCTGCAACCTTTTTGTTGTTCAGCCACACACCAGGAAATCCACAATCGCGTTGGCTTTGTAAGTCATAGGCTTCTAACAGTTGAATGATTGATTCTTCTAGTAAATACACATAATCACGCACGTTTAAGTCATGTTTTTTCAAATCAATGATGGGATACATCATCAATTGCCCCAAACCATGGTATGTGGTTTCACCACCACGCTCTGTGGCTACAAAAGGTGCACCCAAATCAACCTTGCTGTTGTTTATGCCGCGCCTTCCTGTGGTAAACACATGTTCATGTTCACAAAACCAAACCCATTCTTCACCGTTAAAACCCGTAACATATTGCTGCATTTTTTTGAGGAAATGCGAGTATTCTTGCCGACCCAACCAAAGGTAGGGTGGTGTGCTCAGGTTTTCTGATTGACGAATGATATTTTGCATGACTGAATCCGACGCACTTTTACAGCTTTATGATTGGAATACAACAGGAAACAGAATAAGGAATTCATCATGTCTTCAACTAATAATCTAACATTTGAGCTGATTCCAGCCATTGATTTGAAAGAAGGGCAGTGTGTACGCCTCAAGCAAGGGCGCATGGAAGATGCCACAGTTTACGGCAGCAATGCAGGTGAAATGGCAGCCCATTGGCAAGCTTTGGGTGCCAAACGTTTGCATGTTGTTGATTTGGACGGTGCATTTGCAGGCAAACCTGCCAACCGTGAAGCCATCAAAGCGATTTGCGAAGTGATGGATATTCCAGTGCAATTGGGTGGTGGTTTAAGAGATTTGAAGATGATTGAAGGCATGCTCAACCTTGGCATTGATAGAGTGATTTTAGGCTCGATTGCCATTGCCGACCCCAAGATTGTCAAAGAAGCATGTGCTGCATTCCCCAACCAAGTGTGCGTGGGTATTGATGCCAAAGGCGGCATGGTGGCCGTTCATGGTTGGGATGATGTCACCGATGTCAAAGCTGTGGATTTAGCGCTTCAGTTTGAAGATGATGGTGTGGCAGCCATTGTTTATACGGATATTGCCCGTGATGGTATGCTCTCTGGCCCAAATATCGAAGAAACAGTCAACCTTGCCAAAGCCGTGTCTATTCCTGTGATTGTATCGGGTGGTGTAGCGGCTATGGATGATGTGCGTGCGTGTGCCAAACATGTGAATGATGGCATTGCAGGCGCAATTACAGGGCGAGCGATTTATGAAAACACCATTGATTTTGCAGCAGCCATGAAGGAATTAAACTGATGTTATCCAAGCGTATTATTCCATGCCTTGATGTGGCGCACGGGCGTGTGGTCAAAGGTGTACAGTTTGTTGATATTATTGATGCAGGTGACCCTGTGGAAGCTGCGATTAAATATGATGAGCAGGGTGCGGATGAACTCACTTTTCTCGATATTCGTGCCAGCCATGAAAGCCGTGACACGCTTTATCACATGGTCACAGAGGTTGCCGAGCATGTGTTTATGCCATTAACGGTTGGTGGTGGTGTGAAAGCACTTAAAGATATTGAAGGGCTGCTTCATGCAGGTGCAGATAAGGTGTCCATCAATACGGCTGCGATTTTTAACCCCGAACTGGTTAAAGAAGCTGCGGAACGCTTTGGTTCCTCGACTATCGTTGTTGCTGTTGATGCTAAGAAAGTGGATGAGCATTGGGAGTGCTTTACCCACGGTGGTCGTAAAGAAACAGGTATCAATGCAGTGGAATGGGCGAAACGTATGTCTGATTATGGCGCAGGTGAAATTCTATTAACCAGCATGGATGCGGATGGCACCAAAGCTGGCTATGATATTCCATTAACTCGCGCTGTATCCGACGCCATTACCGCCAATGTGGTGGCTTCAGGTGGCGTTGGCACATTGGAACACATGGCACAAGGTTTGACAGAAGGCAAAGCCGATGCTGTGCTTGCTGCATCCATTTTTCACTTTGGTGAATTTACCATTGCTGAAACCAAAACATATTTAGCGGACAAAGGTATCCCAGTTCGTCATACAGAAGGAAAAAGTTCATGATTAAGCGTAATGTTTTTATCAAAATTCATTTGATTTTGGCAGCCACAGCGTTGCCAGTTATTTTAATGTATGTGATTACAGGTGCGCTTTATACTGCCGAATACAAACCTTCTTCACATGATGTGGAATATATTGTGCAGTTAGAGTCACCGTTAACGCGGGATATATCGCTGCTCAAACAAGTGGTTCATGATGAGCTGGTCAAACAAGGCATTGATGACCCTGATGGAAAGGCAAAATTAAAAACAGATAAAAAACGCGGTGGCAAGAAGTTTGTTTGGAAGGGTGATAACCATTATGCAACCATGTGGTCGCATGCTGATGACCGCTCTGTGGTCACGATTGAGGTAAGTACGCCAAGCTGGTACAAACGTTTGATGTGGTTGCACAAAGCCAAAGGTGGGGATGCCTTTGATATTTTCTCTATAGTCGCGGCTATTATTCTTATTTTTGTTTTGATTACAGGTGTAATTGTGGGTCTGCAGGTTAAACTTTTCCGCGCCTTAACGTTATATTCTATGGGTGTTGGGTCACTTTTGTTTTTATCCATGATGTTTTACGCATATCCTTGGTAGTCAGATGTTTTGACTTATGAGCCTAGACAGTTAGGCTGCGCATCCGCTCAATGCTGGGGTTCTATGTGTTCCGCATGTTTTCTCGGGTTGTAGTGAGTTTAAGTAAGACAAGGAAATGAAATGGCTTTAACAACAGATGAAAAAAACAAAGTGATTGCTGAATATGGCATCAAAGATGGCGACACAGGTTCACCAGAAGTGCAAGTAGCGCTTTTAACTGCGCGTATCAATGGTCTTTCTGGTCACTTCAAAGACAACCATAAGGATCACCACTCACGTCGTGGTCTTTTGAAAATGGTTGGACAACGTCGCAACCTTTTGAAGTACCTTAAAGGTGAAGACTTTGATCGTTATCGTAACCTTATCGAGCGTTTAGGTTTGCGCCGTTAATTTTCAGATTGAATAGAGAAGGCGACCCTTTGGGGTCGCTTTTTCTTTATCTGATGCAGGATGTAGGAAAAGAGAATATAAAAAGTAAGCGAGCATGGGGCTCGTCAAAGGAAGTTATACATGTTTAATATCAAAACAAGCAAGGCCACCGTTGGTGGTAAAGAAATCAGCTTTGAAACAGGTCGCGTAGCGCGCCAAGCTGGTGGTTCAATTCTAGCCCAAGTGGGCGACGTGGTGGTTCACGTGGCTGCAACAGCAGCAAAAACACCATTACAAGGCGTAGATTTCATGCCTTTAACTGTTCATTACCAAGAAAAAACATATGCTGCAGGTCGTTTTCTTGGTGGATTCGTCAAACGCGAAGGTCGTCCTTCTGAAAAAGAAACACTAACCTCTCGCTTGATTGACCGTCCAATTCGTCCGTTATTCCCTAAAGGTTATTTCCACGAGACACAAGTGATTGCCACTGTGATGTCTGCGGATGATGCAACCAACCCTGATATTATTGCTATTAATGGTGTGTCTGCAGCGCTTTCGATTTCTGATGTGCCTTTCGCAGAGCCAATTGCAGCTTCTCGTGTCGGTTTGATTGATGGTGAGTTTGTGCTTAACCCAACCTATGCTGAAATGGAAAACTCAGAGCTTGATTTGATTGTGGCTGGTACACGCGATGCGGTATTGATGATTGAATCTGAAGCCAAAGAATTGTCTGAAGAGCAAATGATTGATGCAATTATTTTTGGTCAAGAAGGTTACGCACCTGTGATTGATGCGATTGATGCATTGGTCAAAGAAGCGGGCAAAGAGAAATTAGTGATTGAACTTGCGGGTAATGCAGACGTTCAAGATGCAGTGAATGCTGCGTTTGAAGCTGATGTTCGCGCAGCTTATGGCATTGTGGATAAATCAGAGCGCTCTGCAACATTGGATGCGATTCGTTTGGCAGCCCAAGAAAAATTTGCAGGCACTGAAGAAAACCCTGGTCAGTTTTCTAACAATGATGTGACTTCGGCTGTGAAAAGTTTGGAGAAAAATGTGGTTCGCCGCTCAATCATTGATGGCAACCCACGTATTGATGGTCGTAAAACAGATGATGTTCGCGCCATTGATTGCCAAGTTGGTGTATTGCCTGGTCCACATGGCTCTGCATTGTTCACCCGTGGTGAAACCCAAGCGTTGGTCACTATCACATTGGGTACTGAGTCTGATATGCAAACGACTGAAAGTTTGGAAGGTGTTGCTAAACAACGCTTTATGCTTCACTACAACTTCCCACCCTATTCAGTGGGCGAAGCACGCCGCATGGGCCCTCCAGGTCGCCGTGAAATTGGTCATGGTCGCCTTGCGCGTCGTGGTGTTGAAGCGGTATTGCCAACCATGGAAGAGTTTGGTTATGCGATTCGTTCGGTATCTGAAATTACGGAATCCAATGGTTCTTCATCCATGGCATCAGTTTGTGGTACTTCACTTGCCATGATGGATGCTGGTGTGCCAATTAAAGGTGCTGTGGCTGGTATTGCCATGGGCCTTATCCTTGAAAAAGACGGTTACGCAGTATTGTCTGACATCTTGGGTGATGAAGATCATCTTGGTGATATGGACTTTAAAGTTGCGGGTACGACTGAAGGTGTTACCACATTGCAGTTGGACATTAAAATCGGTGGTTTGACCCGTGAAATCATGAAAGAAGCCTTGGCGCAAGCCAATGGTGGACGTATGCACATTTTGGGCGAGATGGCGAAATGCATGGATAAACCAAATGCAGACGTTGCTTCTCATGCACCACGCATGTTTACCATGAAAATCAAAGCGGACAAGATTCGTGAAGTGATTGGTGCTGGTGGTAAAGTGATTCGCGGTATTGTTGAAGAAACAGGTGCTAAAGTGGACATCGCTGATGATGGAACCATCACCATCTTTGCAGTGACTGGTGAAGCTGGTCAAGCGGCGAAGAAAATGATTGAAGACATCGTTGCAGAAGTTGAAGTTGGCGCAACTTACGAAGGTAAAGTTGTGAAAATCATGGACTTTGGTGCATTTGTTCGCATTTTGGGCAACACAGATGGTCTTGTGCATATTTCTCAAATTGCCAACGAACGTGTTGAAAAAGTTGCCGACAAATTGAATGAAGGTGATGTGGTTAAAGTGAAAGTATTGGAAGTTGACCGTAGTGGTAAAATCCGTCTTTCGATGAAAGCATTACTTGAAGACTAAGCGTTTTAAGAACAAGTAAAGATGAAAAAAGCGGGGCATTGCTCCGCTTTTTTTATGCGTATTTGATAAGTTGGCGCGTTTGTTGCTTATGGTTTAGCAGCAATGCAATGATTCATGTTTTTGTGTAGGTTAGGCACAGTTTTAGAGAGGAGCTTTGAAATGGTTGTAACATTATTGGTTATTTGTGCGATATTATTTGTCGCATTGTTGTTGGAAGATAAATTAAATATACCATCCCCTCTGGGTTTGATTGGTTTGTCATTTATTACACACTATTTGTTTTCGGGTGTGCCAATGATTACAGGCGATACTGAACACTTTGCTGCGCTGGTGTTGTTACTATTACCTATTCTTTTGATTACAGACTCTTTTGAACTTACCGTGGCAGACTTGAAGGAACATGGTTTAAGTTTGTTTTACTTGGCGGTGATTGCTGTATCACTTTCTGTTGTCATGGCGCTTTTAACGGCAGACACGTTGTTTGGTGAATATCATCTTTCAACAGCCGCAGTGATTGTATTGTTTGCGATGGTTCTAGCGACAGACCCTGTATCGGTTGTTTCTATCTTTTCCAACTTTGAATTGCCTCACCGTTTAAAAATTCTTGCAGAGGGTGAAAGTTTATTTAACGACGCAACGGCATTGATTGTTTTTGTGTTTATTGGTTTATATGCGTTGGAAGGCGGTGAAATCACTGCAACGTACGTAACAGAAATCAGCTTGGTTGTGGTGCTCGGTTCGGCTGCTTTAGGTATGTCTTTTGGTTACATTGGTCTCGCTGTCATGAAAGTTACAACCAATCGTATCGCAGAATTGATGATTGTGATTATGGTCGGTTATGGTGCTTTTGAGCTTTCAGAGCATTTTTATATGTTACTTAACTTGTTTGGTGCACATTCACATCTACATTTATCAGGAATCTTGGCATGTATTTTCGCCACTATCACCTTGCATCATATGATGACGAAAGCGGTAGCAAATGATGATTTAAAGTTGGAGAGTGAGGAAAGAGAACTTAAGGTTGAGTCCAACAAAGAAGACACATCCGCCAATGTTATTTCTTTTATGTTTTCTAAAATTCGTGCTACGGTAGAAGAGCGGGATCGTCACTTGCGTTCCAAAGAAGATGTGCAATTGCTCGCGATTGTTGCCAACACCATTCTGTTTGTTGCCATGGCTGAAATCATCAATCTGGATTTGCTGATGAAATACAGCACTGAAATTATTGTCATGTTTTTAGCCACCACCGTGATTCGTGCATTAATGATGGCGAAGTTTGCCTTTATTACCAACCAAACGACCAAAATGACCAATGTGAATTTTCGTTGGTGGGGTGTGCTAACTTTTGCAGGTATCAAGGGTGGTTTATCTATTGTGATGTTGATGATGATTCCCGCCAATTTTGAACATTTAGAAATGTTTAAAGCCATTGTGATTGGTGTGATTATGTTATCCACATTTATTTACTCTGGCATTTTACTTTTAATTATTGGTAAAAATGCTGAAGTCTTCCGCCAAGAAAAGGAAGAAGAGGCGCACTAACTCTGCTAAGCTTCTGTGGTGATGACAGAAGCGGATAACACAGAAATCAAAATTGAAGGTTTATTGCGGCGCATGTCCATGCTGTACAGCTGGTCGCCGCTGACCGTTTCATCGTATTTACATAATCTGCTCGATTTCCATGGCTTTATCCGTCAACATGACATGTCGGCATCTGCATTTACAGCCACGCAAGCGCAGGTCACAGCCTACTTGGCTCATTTGCAGCAGCGCGGGCTTGCCAATAGCTCTATCCAGCGGCAACGCAGCGCATTGGCAACGTGGTTTCATTATTTGCAAAATGAAAAAATCCGAAGTGACTTTCCTATGCAAGATGTTGCCAAAGTCATGGCGGCATTACGTTTACCCAAACATATGTCGGAAAGGGATGTGGAGGCTTTGCTTGCAGCACCCGATACATCCAAAAGCAAAGGCATACGCGACAAATGTTTGCTGGAATTGATGTATGCCACGGGTTTGCGTGTATCCGAGCTTGCAGGGTTAAAAGTGTCCGACATCAATCGCAGGCAACAAACCTTGCGGGTGATTGGT
>CAMZLX010000051.1 GCA_947311795.1 uncultured Zetaproteobacteria bacterium | reverse complement strand
TTTTTTAGCGCACAATATGAAAATGACCTGATTACACCCAATAATCAGGATAAATATTATACCAATGGTGTGCAGTTTTCGTTATTAATCAAAGAAGACCCACCCAAGCTTTTGGATATGATTTCAAAGCTGACGCCTTTTTATCAGCAGGGTGAAGAGCTTAACCTTGTGAAATATACTTTGGGTCAAAAGATGTTTACGCCCGATGATATTTCAGAGCCAAACCTACAATTGAATGACAGACCATATGCGGGTTATTTATACTTTGGTGCATCGGTTTTATCCCAAATTTACCATAGTGATAGTTTCACCTATGGTAATCAGTTTGAAGTGACTTTAGGTGTGGTTGGTCCTGCTGCCTTTGCTGAACAAACACAAACGAGTGTTCATAAAGCGATAGATAGCCCGCTTCCGCAAGGTTGGGATAATCAGTTGAAGAATGAGCCTGCGTTAGGTTTGAATTACACTCGATTTTGGCGTTATATTCAACCTACTTTATTCGGCTTGGAATTTGGTTATAACCCACAAGTCTCTGCCACGCTAGGTAATGTGTACACGCATGCTTCAACAGGGTTGATGCTTCGACTAGGTAGCAATCTGAGAAGAGACATGGCTGCCCCAACTATCCGACCTGCATTTCAAGGGGTGACCTATTTTAAACAATCCAAACAATGGGATTGGTATGCTTTTTTAGGTGCAGAAGGTCGCGTTGTGCTTAGAGACATCTTCCTTGATGGTAATACATTTCAAAGCAGCCATAGCGTTGAGAAAGAGAATTTTATTGGTGATTTGCAATATGGATTTGTTATTTTGTTTGGTGATGTGCGTTTTTCTATCAGCAATATGTTGCGCACGCGTGAATTTAAGAAACAGGCGAGCCCCACGCAATATGGTTTAATGAATGTGTCCTATCGGTATTAACCAGTGATCAATATTCAATACTACCAAACGCCTGTGGGTGAATTGATATTGGGTGCTTATGATGGGCAACTTTGTTTGGCGGATTGGCGGTATCGAAAGAAACGAACAAACATAGATAAGCGTTTGCAACAGGGTTTGAACGCTGAATATATAGAGAAAGACACTCCTATTCTTCAACAAACACGACAACAGTTGGATGAATATTTTAATCGTAAACGCCAAAGCTTTGATGTTCCCTTACTGATGGTTGGCACTGACTTTCAGAAACAAGTTTGGCAGGGGTTGATAGCTATTCCGTATGGAAAGACGTGTTCCTATCTTCAATTAGCTAAAAACATTGGCAATGAAAAAGCAGTGCGCGCTGTGGCATCGGCGAATGGTGCCAATGCGATTTCCATTATGATTCCGTGCCATCGAATTATCGGTTCAGATGGCTCGCTCACGGGTTATGCTGGTGGGTTGGAAACGAAATCATACCTGCTAAACTTAGAATATGCTTAGATTTTTTATTATTTTATTCATGTTGTGTATGCCTGCCGCCGTAGTTGCTGAACAAGGCGAGACGCAACAAGCTTTATTGAAGTTGGATATTGAACAAATCAACTTATCCGATACCGAGCAGTTGGGCTGGGTAGGTGCGACATACCAGTGGCAAACCTTTGAGGACATTTTTATTGGCGGCAGCTTATATGGCGGTATTACAGGTGAGCGCGGGGGTTTCTTTTCTTTGGGTACATCACTGACTTGGCGGCATCAGCTCAGTGATACATGGTTGATTGATGCAGGCTTGTACCTTGGTGGCGGCGGTGGCGGCGGTGCGAATCGACTTGTCGGCGGCGGCTTAACTTTTCGCCCGCATATTGATGTGCTTTATCGCATGAAGGATGGTGCGGTTGGTATATCGGCATCGCATGTGCGCTTTCCCACAGGCACAGTATCAAGCAATCAAGTTGGGCTAACCTTCACCCATCAGCATGATTTCTTTCTGGCAGACACACAACAAACACAGCAAACCTTTGAAAAGGGTGGTTTTGGTTTTGACCGTATTCGTGGTGTGGCAGCGATATATCACGGTGTGTTGCGCAGGGCTGGCAATAGCAATGAGCGAGCAACCATGGTTGGCGCAAGGGCAGACCATTGGCTGAATCCTACAATGTATTGGAGTGCTGAAATTGTGGGTGCAGCAGGGGGAGAATTGGGTGGTTATGCAGATTACTTGGCTGCGCTGGGTGTGGAATACCCCGTGCTTCAAGATAGATTGTTTGTTGGTGGGCGTGTTGGCATGGGTATGGGCGGTGGCGGTGGTGCACTGACCCAAGGCGGGCTGTTGGGTAAGGTTGCGCTTAATGCCGCATGGTATATGACAGATGATATAGCCGTGACGCTAGAAGGTGGCTATTTGGTAGCACCTTTGGGTGATATGCGGGTGAAATATGCAAGTTTTGAATTAAGTACGGACTTGGATAAACCTTTCCGAGATGAATATGAACGTGATACGACCATGTATGAGTGGCAAGCAGGTGTGTTTAACTATCATACTGTAGTACCAAGCCATAGTGCATCTTCCATTCCATTTGCGGCATCAGAAATCACAGTGAACCGCTTTTTTACCGATAGTGCGTACTATGGTGTGCATATGATGTATGCAGCCAAGGGCGGGACTTATGGTGGTTATGGTGCTGCCTTTGTTAGCCTGGGATACAGTGTTGAGATAGGCTCTGATATATCACTTTCGGTTGAGGTCGCTGCTGGTGGAGGCGGGGGAGGAGCAACGGCTGTGGGTGGTGGTGCTTTGTATATGGGCAATATATATGCGGATTATCGTTTCACGGAAAACTTGGGGCTGCGTTTGGGGCTAGGGCGTATGCGCGCCTTGCAAGGTGGGTTGGATACAACAGTGAGCGAAGCCATGCTGACCTATCGTTATCAGGTGTTGGAGCGGCATTAGTTCCTTATTGACCCAAAGCCATATTACATCATCATAGCATCACTTTGATTTGAAGGATGTTTGTATGCCGCATTTGGTTTTGATTGATGGTCCCAACTATGTTTTTCGCGCTTTTCATGCCGTAAAACACAATTTAAGCAATTCTAAGGGGCAGCCAACCAATGCGGTGTTTGGTTATGTGCAAATGGTGCGCTCTATTCTTAAAGACCTTAGCCCAACTCATGTTGCCGTGGTGTTTGACCCCAAGGGTGGGACATTTCGCAATCAAATGTATGCCGAATACAAAGCCCATCGCCCACCCATGCCTGAAGATTTGGCAGCGCAGTGGGATTATGTGTATGAAGTGACAGATGCGTTTAATTTTGCACGAATTTGTGTGCAAAACTATGAAGCCGATGATGTGATTGCGACACTGGCTCGCCAAGCTGAAGCCAAAGATTGGGATGTGACCATTGTGTCCACCGATAAAGATTTGATGCAGTTGGTGGGTGATAAAATTTGGATGCTAGACACCATGCGCCGCAAAGAATACGGCTTTGATGAAGTGGTGGAGAAGTGGGGTGTTGGCCCTGATAAAATCCAAGATTTACTCGCCCTTGCAGGGGATTCTGCGGATAATATTCCAGGTGTGCCGGGTATTGGTCCGAAAACAGCCCTGGAACTCATCAATACCTATGGTGATTTGGAAGGGATTCTAAGTCATGCCCATGAAATTAAACAAAACAAACGCAGGGAAAACCTGATTGAATTTGCTGATGATGCGCGATTATCGTATGACCTTGTAGCCTTAGATGAAAACACACCGCTGCCATTAACACTTGATGATTTAAAAGTGCAAAAGCCCAACCGTGAAAAACTTGCGAAAGTGTTTGTAGAGCTTGAGTTTAGGCGACTTACGGCTGAATTTTTGGATGGTGAAGAGGTCGCCACGCCATCAGTCATTGCTGAGCCGAAACAAGATGTTGAACAGGAAGAAGCGGAAGTGTTTGCCGAGCAAAAACCTCTGACCACGATTATTGTGGATGATGAAAATAAACTGAGTGACTTGGTGAAAGTATTGAATGATGCAGCATTGATTGCTGTGGATACGGAAACGACTTCTCTAAACATTCATGATGCGGACTTGGTGGGTTTATCTTTCGCGGTTAAAGCGGGCGAGGGTTATTATGTGCCTGTGGCGCATCGGGGGCAGGATTTATTGAGCGAAGCGCCTAAACAATTGGCGAAAGATGTGGTGCTTGCTGCCTTAAAATCTTTCTTGGAAGACGAGAATAAAATCAAATGCCTGCAAAACAATAAATATGATAACCAAATCCTGCGTGGTGAGGGTATCCAACTCAAGGGTGTGAAGTTTGATACCATGCTGCTGGCGTATGTGTTGGATGCTGGGCAAGCGGTGAGCATGGATAAACTTGCGCTGAAATATTTAGGGCATGAATGTATATCCTTTGAAAGCATTGCAGGAAAAGGCGCAAAACAAATCACCTTTGATTTGATTGGCATTGAAGAAGCATCCAAATATGCGGCGGAAGATGCGGAAGTGACCTGGCGGCTGTGCGAAACACTTCAAGCCAAGCTGGGCGATTTAATAGCGAGGCACGATGATATTGAGCTTCCATTATCTTGGGTGCTTGCGGATATGGAATGGGATGGGGCATATATTGATGTGCAGCAATTGCATGTGCTTTCGGCTAAGTTTGGTGAACGAATCGAAACCTTGCAGAGCCAAATTTTTGAGGCGGCAGGTCAAGAATTTAATATCCAATCACCCAAGCAGTTGGGTGTGCTGTTGTTTGAAACATTAGGCATTGAAGGTGGTAAAAAAACCAAATCTGGGCAGTGGGCAACAGGACAAGAGGTGTTGGAAAAATTAGCTGCAGAACATGAAGTGCCGCGATTGATTTTAGAAGTGCGCAGTTTATCCAAGCTGAAATCCACCTACACCGATGCCTTGCAGAAGTTGGTTAACCAAAAAACAGGGCGGGTACATACTTCATACAATCAAGCCGTGACTAGCACAGGGCGTTTGTCATCCACCAATCCAAACCTACAAAATATCCCCATTCGCTCCGAAGAAGGTCGGGAAATTCGCAAGGCTTTTGTGGCAGAAGATGGCAATCAACTGATTGCAGCGGATTATTCGCAGATTGAATTGCGTTTGATGGCGCATTTTTCGCAGGATGCCAACCTAAAGCAAGCCTTTGCTGATGGTCTGGATATTCATGCAGCAACGGCGGCTTCTGTGCATCAAGTTCCACTTGAAGAAGTCACAGGTGAGCAGCGTAGGCAGGCTAAGGCGGTGAACTTTGGTATTTTGTATGGCATGAGTGCATTTGGTCTTGCCAAACAACTGGGTGTAAGCCGAGGCGATGCCAAAGTCTTTATCGAAGCTTATTTCGCGCAATATCCCACCGTGCAAACCTTTTTGGATGAAACCTTAGAAAAAGCGCGGGCGCAAGGTTATGTGGAAACATTACTGGGGCATCGCGTACAAGTAGGCGACATCAACAGCAGCAATGGTATGCAACGCGCTTATGCCGAGCGCACAGCCATCAATGCGCCGCTTCAAGGCTCTGCGGCGGATATTATCAAGGTGGCAATGATTAACTTGCAGCCGCGTTTACATGCTGAGTTCCCACAAGCGCGTTTGATTATGCAAGTGCATGATGAGTTGATTGTGGAATGTGCCGCAGAAGATGTGCAGCCAATATCCGCATTGCTCAAAGAGGTGATGGAAGCTGCAGTTACCCTTGATGTGCCATTGATTGCTGATATTGGCGTGGGGACTAGCTGGTTTGAATCTCATCAACTATAATGGGTGAAGCAAAACAGTAGCAGGGGATAGTGTGGGTATATTTTCCTATTTTAATATAGGCACAAACGAAGAACATCGGCCGTATGAATATCGCATTCAATTGGTGAATGTGATGTTGGTGTTGTCTATGGGTATTTTATCCGCATTTGCATTGCTACACTTCTATTTGGGTCACATTGCTATGGCAAGTTTTCAAACTGTGTTAAGCATATTATATGCGTTTACATACTTTGACCCATGGGAAAGACTACGTTACCAGCACAAAGAAAACATTGTGGTCATTGGTACAATATTATTGTTTTGGTTTCTTTTTGTGAATGGTGGCATTGAACATTCAGGTATTTTCTGGGTTCCATTTTTTCCTTTTCTGGTGTTTGTGGTTTCTGGTTTACAAAGAGGTAAATATTGGGTTGGGATATTTGTTGCTGGTCTAATTGCTTTTGAAGCACTGAATCATTTTCATTTGATTTGTTTAGCATACGCCCAGTCTGAGACTATTTTCTTTTTCATCGCGTTTTTCTTTTATGCCATCATTGCAGCCTTGTTTGAAGCATTGAGGGTTAAGCAGCAACAAGCTTTAGAAGCAAAAAATGCAAGCCTGCAAACCGTGCGCGACACATTGAGCGAGACTTTGGAAACGTTGGAACAAGAGATAGAAAAACGCACGTTTGAACTCAAAGAAAGTAATCGCAAGTTGGCGCAAGAAGTTGAAAAACATAAGGCAACCAATGAAGCTTTAAAAAGCTCGGAAGATAAATTTTATAAAGCGCAAAAAATGGAAGCTTTGGGCACGTTGGTGGGTGGTATTACCCATGACTTTAATAGCATACTTTCAGGCATCAATGCCAATTTGTTTCTTTTACAACGCCAAATCAAAGATAAACCGCAAGCCCAAGAACCATTGGATGATATTGAGCGTATGGTGTTTCATGCCGCGAATATGACCAAACAACTCTTGACGTATGCACGTAAGGATGAGGTTGAAAAAACACATTTTAATTTGAGCTTATTCATGAAAGAAGGGATGAAATTACTGAAGTCCACCATTCCTTCACGGATAAAGTTCTCAGCATCGCTTACAGCCACGCCATTGCCTGTGTTTGGGAATACCACGCAAATACAACAGGTCTTGATGAATTTGGTGAGCAATGCGCGGGATGCTTTATCCAAGCAAGAGCTTCCTGAAATTCATTTGACCATTGCTGCCTTGGCAGAAGCCAGAGACCAACGTAAAAAACATCCTGTGGATGGTGATGACTGGGTGTATATTGCCGCTAAAGATAATGGGAATGGCATAGCGCCCAAGGACATGCAGCATATCTTTGACCCATTTTTCACCACCAAAGCAACAGGCGAGGGCACAGGTCTGGGGCTTGCCATGTGTTTTGGGGCAGTGCAGTCGCATGGTGGCGTGATCGATGTTGAAAGTCAGTTGCATAAAGGCACAACATTTCATGTGTATTTGCCCTTAGCCAAACAAAAACAAGGTGAAACTGTTCAGCATAGTGTTGACCAAAACCTAAAAGGTCATGGTGAAGTGATTTTGTTGGTGGATGATGACATGGATTTATGCCGTTCTCAACAAGGCGTATTGGAGAACCTTGGTTATCAGGTGAAGCTTGCTGGTAATGGTTATGAAGCCATCAAAGTGTTTGCGGAATCGCATATTGATATGGTGATTATGGATATTATGATGCCTGAAATGGGTGGTATCAAAGCGGCCCAGCATATCAAAAGCATGGATGACCAAGCCAAGATTATTTTTGCATCGGGTTATGATAAAGACTCATCTACAGAACGTTTTTTAAGCGCTGATTTTGCCCAAATTGATAGTATCAAACGTTTGGATAAACCATTTTCTGTGCAGCAGTTATGTGTCGCTATTCGTAAAGCTTTGGATGAAAGTTAAGTCACCCCAATAAGCAGGGTAACTTATGCTCATATCTTTTCTAACCCTTAAGCTTTGTGGTAAATCTCGCCACCCTTTTCATTAAAGGTCTCAGCCTGTTCATACATGCCTGCTTCTATCGCTTTCATGGCATCAATACCATGTTCTTCAGCATAATCACGTACATCTTGAGTGATTTTCATAGAACAGAATTTCGGCCCACACATGGAGCAAAAATGAGCCACTTTGGCAGACTCTTTAGGCAAGGTTTCATCGTGGAATTCTCTTGCTGTATCAGGGTCTAGTGATAAGTTAAATTGATCTTCCCATCGGAACTCAAACCTTGCTTTGGACAATGCATCATCACGTTGTTGTGCGCCAGGATGTCCTTTGGCCAAATCTGCAGCATGTGCTGAAATTTTATAGGTAATCACACCAGTTTTCACATCATCGCGGTTGGGTAGCCCCAAATGTTCTTTGGGTGTGACGTAACAAAGCATAGCACAGCCATACCAACCGATTTGAGCAGCACCGATACCTGATGTGATATGGTCATAACCAGGTGCAATGTCAGTGGTCAAAGGGCCAAGCGTGTAAAACGGTGCTTCATCGCAATGCTCAAGTTGCAAATCCATGTTTTCCTTAATCATTTGCATAGGCACATGACCAGGGCCTTCAATCATCACTTGCACGTCATGTTTCCAAGCGATTTTTGTCAGTTCACCCAATGTTTTAAGTTCACCCAATTGTGCTTCATCATTGGCATCAGCAATCGCACCTGGGCGTAAACCATCGCCCAATGAGAACGATACATCATAAGCTTTCATGATTTCGCAGATTTCTTCAAAGTGTGTGTACAAAAAGTTTTCTTTATGATGCGACAAGCACCATTTTGCCATGATAGAGCCACCACGGGATACAATGCCAGCCAAACGGTTGGCAGTTAGCGGTACATAACGAAGAAGAACCCCAGAGTGAATCGTGAAGTAATCCACGCCTTGTTCAGCTTGCTCAATCAAAGTATCACGGAAGACTTCCCATGTTAAATCTTCAGCAATGCCGTTTACTTTCTCCAAAGCTTGATAGATGGGCACAGTGCCAATCGGTACAGCCGCATTACGAATAATCCATTCGCGAGTTTCGTGGATGTTTTTACCCGTGGATAAATCCATGATGGTGTCTGAGCCCCAGCGGGTTGCCCATGTCATTTTATCCACTTCTTCTTCAATGGATGAACCCAGTGCCGAGTTACCAATATTACCATTGATTTTGACCAAGAAGTTGCGCCCAATAATCATTGGCTCCAATTCAGGGTGATTGATGTTGGCAGGGATAATGGCGCGACCACGGGCGACTTCATCACGGACAAATTCTGGTGTAATCACATGTGGAATGTTGGCACCAAAGTTTTGACCGGGGTGCTGCTTGGTGATTTCACGTAAATGCTCACGTTTTTGATTCTCACGAATCGCCACAAATTCCATTTCAGGCGTGATAATGCCTTGGCGCGCATAGTGCATTTGCGATACATTTTTGCCGACTTTGGCTTTGCGTGGTTGTTTTAAATGTTCGAAGCGTAGGTGGTCAATGCTTTCATCATCACGGCGTTCGTTACCATACTTTGATGACAAACCTGTCAAAGGTGCAGTGTCATCGCGCTCTTCAATCCAAGCTGAGCGCACATCGGGCAGACCTTTTTGTAAATCAAGCTCAACATCAGGGTCAGTGTATGGACCAGATGTATCATAAACCAAAATAGGATGATTTTCTTCAATGCCACTCGATGTTTGGGTCGGAGCAAGTGAGACTTCGCGCATAGGTACACGAATATCAGGGCGCGAGCCTTCAATATAAACTTTTTTAGAGTTGGGATATGGTTGGCGCGAGTCTTTGTTTGCCGCATCCATGTGTACTGTGTTGCCTGTTGATAAATCGCTCATGTATGTAAAACCTCTGCGTAGAAACTGGTCGCCAATCATAGCATTTTGCAGGCTAAGATATAGATAATAATCTTAGGGTTAGTGGATGTGAAAATAGTCTTTGCAAAAAAGGTGGTTAATTCCACTATGTTGCCATGAAAACATTTGATGTGATGGTGATTGGTGCGGGTGCGGCGGGCTTGATGTCTGCGGTAACAGCGGCATCGCGGGGTAAATCTGTGCTGGTTTTGGATAAATCAAAGAAAGTGGCTGAGAAGATTCGCATTTCTGGTGGTGGTAAGTGCAATTTTACCAATTTGGATGTTACAGCGGATAATTTCCTCTCGCAAAATAAACACTTCTGCAAATCGGCATTGGCAGGATTTAATCAGTGGGACTTTATTGATTGGGTGGTGCAGGCTGGCATTGACTACCATGAGCGGGAACATGGACAGCTTTTTTGTGATAAGTCGGCACAAGATATTATCAAAATGCTGTTGGACAAGTGCGATGGTTATGGCGTGCAAATTGAAGTGGGCGTAGAAGTTGAAAGTATTGAGAAAGGCGAGGGCTTTCAACTGGAAACAAACATTGGAAGGCATGAATGTTCATCCTTAGTTATTGCCACAGGTGCATTATCCATTCCCAAAATGGGTGCAACAGGGTTTGGTTTTCAAATTGCGCGGCGGTTTGGTCTAAATGTAATTGAAACACGTCCAGGACTTGTGCCGTTTACCTTTACGGGCAAAGAAAAGGATGCATTAAAAGAACTGGCGGGTATTTCATTACCTGTGATTGTCTCGCTTGTGGATAATAAAACAGCCCCAAGCTTTAAAGAAGCCATGTTATTTACCCACCGAGGGCTTTCAGGGCCAGCGATTTTGCAAATATCGTCCTATTGGCTGCCTGGTCAGAGTATTCGTATCAATCTTATCCCTGATTTGGAATTGGTTCGCTTTATTGAAGAACAGGTTAAAGAACGACCTCAAGCCTTGGTATCCACCGTGTTGGCAAGCTTGTTGCCAAAGCGTTTGGTGAGTTTGTTAAGCAACAGTTTTGATATGCATAAGAAGGTACAATCATTGTCTGAAAAAGATGTGCTTGATTTGAAAGACTTTTTAGAAGCGTGGCACATCAAACCCAGCAGTACCGAAGGTTATCGCACGGCAGAAGTTACGGTGGGTGGGGTGGATACAGCGGACTTGGATTCTAAAACCATGCAAGCCAAGAAAGTGGAAGGTTTATACTTTATTGGTGAAGTGGTGGATGTGACAGGGCACTTGGGTGGGTTTAATTTTCAATGGGCATGGTCGAGTGGATTCGCTGCGGGGAATGCAGTGTAGTTTTTTGTTCATTTCTTTGTCGTCAAAGAAACGAACCAAAGAAAACGCCCTAAATATCTTCGTTTATCCACCATCAAACATCAAAGCGGACGCAAAATAGAACAAGTATTTTGCGCAACCCCTTTTTTGATGGCTTCTGTTGGCGAAGATATAACAGGGGATGAAAGTGTCACTTCGACTAGCGTGGAGAAGTCTCAAAGATGTCTCGACTACGATGGACATGAGAAATTGATAAAAATATCTGTGTTTATCTGCGTGTATCGGTGGCTAATCAAAAAAGTTGAAATAAAGTTTAGTCTTTTAATCGCCAGCCTGTTTGCCAAAGCTTCCAGCATGCAAAAATGGTCGCCAGCGTAGCCAAAGAAACAATAGCAATGGCTTGCGATGGGTCGGTGTCACCCACATTAAGGAAACCATGCCTAAAACCATCAATCAGGTAAAAGAAGGGGTTAAAATGGTTCACAGCTTGCCATGATTCAGGCAGTTGCTTGACCGAATAAAATACGCCCGATAAAAATGTAAGCGGCATAATGATGAAGTTGTTAAGCAGCGCCATATCATCGAATGTTTTGGACCACATACCGCCAATCATGCCCATGCCACCCATGATAATGCTGCCGCACACGCCATAAAACAAAATCATCCAAAGATGTTCGATGTGCATATCAGTGAAAGGTACAAGCACCAGTAAAAGTACAACGGCAACAATAAATGCGCGGGTCACTGCGGCACCCAAAAAGGCAAGGGTGACTTCAAATGCAGAGAGTGGTGCCATCATGAGGAAGATTTGCATATTCATCAGTTTGCCCACCATGATAGAGCTGGATGTGTTGGCAAAAGCATTCTGCATCATCGACATCATCACCAAACCAGGGATGAGAAACTCAAAGTAAGGTACATCCAAATCAGGCACTTGCCGCTCGCCCATGGCATAGCGAAATACAATCAAATACATCACCGCCGTCAGTGCAGGTGCAACAATGGTTTGCATCTTCACATTAAGGAAACGGCGGGATTCCCTTGAATATAATGTCCAGCAGCCGTACCAGTTCATGATTGGTGCTCGTTGGTCAAACGAAGAAATACATCTTCTAAATCTTCATTTTGCACAGACACAGATTGCGCTTCACCCAAAACTTGGATGGCGGCTTGGTATGCGGCATTAAAGTTGTTTTGTCCGCTTGCATCTTTTTTTAAGCATAAAAATATTTTGTTGGCATCAATGCGCGGTGAGAATGCTGCAAGTTTGCTTAGGCTTTTACCTGCAATATCTTCAGCATATTCCAAGACCAAAGCCGAGCTGCCCACTGTGTTCAATAGACCTTTCATGGATTGGGATGTCAGCAGTTTACCTTGGTTGATAATCGCAACATGGTCGCACAATTCTTCGGCTTCTTCGAGGTAGTGGGTGGTCAAAAGAATGGTTGTGCCATTGGCGTTTAACTCACGCATAAAACCCCATAATCGCTTGCGAAGTTCCAC
>CAMZLX010000050.1 GCA_947311795.1 uncultured Zetaproteobacteria bacterium | reverse complement strand
CATTGGCATGACCACCCAAAGCATCCAAGTTTTCTGCAAGCTGATGCACGTTTAACTTATCCGTACCTTTGAATACCATGTGTTCCAATGCATGGGCAATCCCTGCTTGCTTGGGCAACTCATCGCGACTGCCCACATCCATAAAAATACCAATGGCTACACTTTGCGCGTTAGACAGACTACGCGAAGCAACTTGCACACCATTATCCAAGGTTGTGGCATTAAAAAACTTATGATTCTCTGTTTGCATGATTCCTCTTAATGTTTGAAAGACGCGACACACTGATGCCTCACAACACATGTAGCAAGCTTGACTATCTACCTAGCCATGGGCAAAGTCATCCATGTTACCTTTGGAGGTTATATGGACGAAAACAATAACAGCCCAGAACAAAATGATACCTTGAAAGAACTTAAAACCATCACCACCATTGTCTATGTACTGCAAGCATTGTCTTATTTCACTGGCATTACTTTTATCGCCGCTGTGATTCTCAATTATATTAAAAAAGAAGATGTGCAAGACACATGGCTTGAATCCCATTTTCGCTGGCAAATCCGTACATTTTGGTATGGTTTGCTGTGGGGCATTCTTGGTGTTATCACCTTTGTTTTGGTCGTGGGTTATTTCATCCTTATTGCCAATGCCATTTGGATAGTTTACCGCATTATCAAAGGATGGCTGCGTTTGTCCGAAGGTAAGGAAATGCATCCAGAAGAAACATGCGCTTAGTGTTTGAAGCCTCGCAAATTGCAGAGGCACATATTATCAAACATTTATTGGAGCGTGCTGGTTTATTTGCTGCGATTCATGGTGAACACTTACAAAGTGGTGTCGGCGAAATTCCCGCATCGGGTTTACTTAGAGTAATGACCAACGATGCCGATTATAATGAAGCCAAAAGTATTATTCAGGCATGGGATGAAGCCGAATGGGATGAAAATGCTTGGCAGACTGAAATTGATGAAGTGGGCAAAACTTAAAACAAAGCTACTTCACCTTAAACTGATGTCGCTCCACTTCAATATCACCATTCACACTGACAGAAATCCGACTATCACCCGATGACAATGCGGGAGCTGCATCCATAGACTTTGTCATCATCGGCATTTCACTCCTATACATGGGTTGTGGGGAATACGAATTGCCCGTGTTCAAATGGCGAATATAAAAAGACTTGGCATCCAATGCCTTGCTCACTGCCTCCGCTTTCAGGCGAAATTGCTTAATGGCTTGAATACGCAATGCTTCTTGCGTGCTTCTGCGCAAACCATCGCTGATTCTAAAGCTTAACCCTTGCAATAATGCACCTGCTTTCTCGATAATGTTTAACCAGCGCGGCACGTCATCAAGGTTTTTACTCGTAATCACACCTGTCTGCACCACAACCCAGCCATCACGCACGCGGTTGTATTGATTGGGCTTCCAAATTGGGTTTACACTGCGGCTTGATGTTTTGAGCTTCACCCCCTTCTCTTTGGCTAGGCTTTTTTTAATATCACCGCTCATCTGATTCACACGCTGGCGCAATGCATCAAGCTTTTTACCGCGCTCTTCCACACGAAAGCGAACCATCACTTCATCATTGGCGACTTCAATGGTTGCTGCAGCAGATAAGGAAACAACCGTGCCTTTGAGCTTAACATCGGAAGGTTCAGCAAAGGCTTGAACTATAAAACTACATAAAACAAGTGGGACTACATATAATATCTTCATAGGCTATGTCTAACGAAACTTACACATTTAGGCAACAAAAAAGGCTCCCCAAAGGGAGCCTTTCATCAGCGAAACGGAGGAGTTACTCTGATTTGGTATGCACATCCATTTGTGGATATGGGATAGAGATTTTGTTTTCATCAAAGGTCAACTTAACCTTTTCTGTGACGTCAAACAAAACGCCCCAATAATCACCACTTTTCACCCAAGGGCGAACATTGAAATTCACACTTGAATCAGCCAGTTCAGCTACTGCAACCAATGGTGCAGGCTCTTTCAAAATGCGCTCATCCGCAGCCAAAATTTCATTCAACAAATCTTTCGCTTTTTTGATGTCATCGTCGTAACCAATGCCAAACACCATATCAATACGGCGTGTATCACGTGCTGAGTTATTGGTGATTGTGCCACCATAAATTGCGCCGTTTGGTACAATCACTTCGCGGTTATCACCAGTTTTCATAATCGTATTAAAGATTGTGATTTTCTCAACCACACCAGCACTTCCGCCAGCTTCAACAAAATCGCCAAGTTTGAATGGTTTGAATAGAATCAACATCACGCCTGCTGCAAAGTTTTGCAATGTGCTTTGAAGCGATAAACCAATCGCCAAACCTGCTGCACCAATCAATGCAATAAACGATGTGGTATCCACACCCAACTGATTCAATGCGGCAATAACAATAAACAGCATCAACACTGCTTTGGTGATTGAGCATACGAAGTTCGTCAGCATGTCATCCGTGCCTGCTTTACCAAGCAATTTGCGTACGATATTGACAATAATACCTGCCACGATGCGACCAATGATAAAGATGGCAACTGCCATACCAATATTAATCGCCCATGGAATAATGTAATCACTCATGATGCCTTCCATATTTGATGTATCCATATTTGTTTTCCCCTTTTTGAGTATCTCTTAAAAAACATATTTTAATTCAAGATGCGGCATAGTACAATCACCCATTGAAAAAGATTGTAACAAATATTACAACTGCTCAAGCTATGAAATTTGGAGGTTCATATGAAATACATCATCATCACAACAAAAAACATCAATCAGGCAGCCCAAGATTTAAAAGCAGCCGTAACCAACCATAGCTTTGGCGTATTGCATATCCATGACCTCAAAGCGACCATGAATAAAAAAGGTGTACCTTTTGATGCGGAATGCCGTGTGTTTGAAGT
>CAMZLX010000049.1 GCA_947311795.1 uncultured Zetaproteobacteria bacterium | reverse complement strand
TTTGAATATAGGTTTGCACATTGGTAAAATCCAAACCTTCATACAGCGCTTTTAAATCCGACATTTTGATTTTCTTTTGTCCTGCAACATTGATGCCACGCAATAAGGATAAATATCTCATGCTAACAATTCATCCAAAAAATCAGCAGTTTGTTGCAGTCGTTCGCGTTTTTCCGCATGGGTTAAAAGCGTAAGTTGCCCATCAGGGGTTAAACGGAAGCGGCTTGGCTCTTGCTGCACTTTTTTCATCATGATCATAGGCTCAATCGGCGAATGTTCGGTAAAGGTAAAACGCACACCACTGGGCAGCGCATCCACAGCTTTTAAGCGCAACACCTGTGCGCGCCAACGAATGCGAGCATTTTCCAAACAATACAAAGCTTCATCAGGAAGTTTACCAAACCTGTCGGTTAATTCTTCAAACAACATCGACACTTGTTCATCGCTTTCCACCCGCGCAATACGGCGGTATAAAGCTAGACGTTCACCCACTTGCGGCACATAATCAGGTGGCAAAATCGCATTCACACCCATTTCCACATCCACAGCATCATGCGCTAAAATCGGTTTGCCTTTGGCTTCAGCCACAGCTTTGGACAACATATCCATATACAAATCCAAACCCACTGCATCCATGCGCCCACTTTGCTCCGAACCAAGCAAATTGCCCGCGCCGCGAATTTCCATGTCTTGCCGTGCAATCATAAAGCCTGCACCCAGCTCCGAATGTTCGGCAATGGCTTGCAGCCTATCTCGGGCATCAGGGGTCATGGCACGTTGGTCGGGTGTGAACAAATAGGCATAAGCTTGACGATGTGAACGCCCTACCCGTCCTCGAATTTGATGCAGTTGCGATAGCCCCAACATATCCGCCCGCTCCACAATCAAGGTGTTGGCATTGGCAACATCCAAACCCGATTCCACAATCGTGGTGCAAACCAACACATGCAATCGCCCTTCATAAAAATCCATCATCTGTTTGTCCAGCTCGGCTGGCGACATCTGCCCGTGGGCAATACCAACCTGCGCTTCGGGAATATCTTCGCGCAATCTATCGGCAATGCGATTGATACTTTTCACATGATTATGCAAATAATACACCTGCCCACCGCGATACAATTCGCGGCGAATCGCTTCATTGGTCAAATGCACATCATACTGGCAAACCATGGTGCGAATCGGCTCTCGCTCGGCGGGTGGTGTGCTGATAATGGAGACAGAGCGCAAACCAGAAAGCGTTTGATGCAAGGTGCGCGGAATCGGTGTGGCGGTAAGTGTTAAAAGGGCAACCGTGGCATGGAGTTTCTTCAACTGTTCTTTGTGTTTGACACCAAATCGCTGCTCTTCATCCACAATCACCATGCCCAAATCGGCAAAGTCGGATTGGCAGGATAACAAACGATGTGTGCCCACCACCACACGAATATCACCGCTTGTTAAACCATCAATAATGGCATCACTTTCTTTCTTGGTTTGTAGCCGTGAAAGCAGCGCAACCTTTAAACCCAAACCTGAAAATCTATCGGCAAAAGATGCTGCGTGTTGGGTCGCCAGCACAGTCGTTGGCGCTAAAATGGCAACTTGTTTACCCGACCTTGCCACAGCAAACGCTGCTCGCATCGCCACTTCTGTTTTACCAAAACCCACATCCCCGCAAATCACCCTGTCCATGGGTGCAGCTTTGCTTAAATCACCCAGCACGGCATCAATGGCTTGCAGTTGCTCATCGGTTTCTTCAAAAGGGAATCGGGCGCAGAAGGTATCGTAGTCTTCTTGAAATTCAGACACATGGATGGGTGTGCGTTTGGCTTGTTGCCTTGCCGCATCAATATCAATCAGCTCATGCGCCATGGCGAGTAAATCTTTTTTGACCCGCTCACGTGTTTTCTTCCATTTATCCGAGCCAAGTTTGTTCAGAGGCGGATTATCATCGCCTGTATAGCGGTGCAGCCTGTCCAATTCTTCCACAGGCAAATAAATGCTTGTGCCACCTGCATATTCGATATGCAAAAAGTCTGATTCGATGCCATCATCTTCCATGGCAACCAAACCTTTGTAGCGACCCACGCCATGGTCTTCATGCACTACAGGGTCATCGGTTTTAAGCTCTTGCAATGAGCTGAATAAATCAGCACGAATCGTAACCGCACTTTTACGACGGCGCGGCAAACGTTGCCCCAATAGCTCTTGCCCCGTAAGTACGATTTTCTTCTCATCATCAAGCACAAAACCTGATTCAAGAAAACCTAAGCTTGTGACCACCTTCTTGGCTTTCCAGTCATGCAAACCAGCAACTTCATAGATATTTTTGGCTAACGGCTTGCACACATCCAACATGCGCGCCTGCTGCCCCACGCTGTGGCTGACCAACATCAGCTTCCAATCATTATCCAGCTTGGTTTGTAACCAATTCACCATAGCTAACACTGGTTTGGCTTCCGATTGAAAGCGTAACAAGTTGGGTGCAGCTTGAATATGTGCTTCGGTTGCCATGTGTAACACTTGGGTTGTGGTATCCAAGGCATATAGTTCTTGCGGTGAAATGGATGGCTCACCATTCATACGCACCATTTCATATTGACCACGCACCTGCTCGGCAAAACCTTCGCGTTTGACTTCCAAATCATCCACGCTGTAAATCTGTGCCGATTTGGGCAGATAATCTTCTAGCCTCGCAGTATGTTCATAAGCCAATGGCAACAAAGCTTCAATACCAGGGTGCATTCGCCCTTTTTGCACCGATGCCAACATGGGATGTTTGCGATGCTGCGGAAAGCGCGCGCGAAATGCTGCTGTGAAGGTGGTGATACCCTGCTCATCCAAAATCACTTCGCGCACAGGCACGGATGTAAACCCATCCAAATGTTCACCAGAGCGTTGTGTTTCAGGGTCAAAATAACGAATAGACTCAATTTCGTCGCCAAACAAATCAATGCGCAAAGGTTTGGCTTCGGTAGCAGGCCAAATGTCTAATAAGCCACCCCTTGCCGCAAATTCACCCTGCACCAATACCCGCTCTGCCGATTGCATACCTGATTCAGCAAGTTGGGTGGTGAGTTTACTGATGTCCAAGTCTTGCCCAACGGCTAACTGCCAAACATGGGCTGCCACAGTGGCTTGCGGGGCAATGCGGTGCAGCCATGCAGGCAAAGATGTTATCAATATACCTTGGGGTTTGGGTGTGTTGAGCAATCTTCCAAGCGTGGCGAAACGTTGCCCCACAATAGCATGGTGCGGGCTGACCCTGTCATAGGGCAACACTTCCCAAGCAGGAAAACGCCATAACAATTCAGGTTTATCTTGGAGAAAAAAGGATAGTTCTTCGGCTAAAATGCGATACGCACGCACATCAGGGCAAATCCACACATGCAATCGCGCACTCTTTTTGGCGCGTTTTGCCAAATCATAGGCAAGCCCGATTTGTGATAAGTTCTGTGATAAGTTCTGTGATAGACTCGGAGATAGGTTCACAGATACATTTGAAGCAGAGTCTTGTTGCTCAGGCATAGATTAGCTGTCTTCGTCTAACGCCATTTTCGCTTCAGCAACCAAGCTTTCAAGCTCGGTCAGCGTATCCGCATCTGCATTCATAATCAGATTTTCCAAACCTTGCGGCACAGCACCTTCTGCATCTTTTTCTCCGCGCCAATACACAATCAGCCCATTCATAAATGCTTCAAGTTGCTCGTCGCTCATTTTTTCGTAATTCTTGTTCTTCGCACCCGCCGACAAGGCTTTGATGGCGCTACTGCTGAGCGACAAACCGCCCAATTCAAAGATGTCTTTAATTTCAAATTGCTTTAAACCATTGGCAATACAAACTTTTTTATACACAACATTATTTTTCATGCGGTAAGGCTAGCAGAGTGTTTAGCCCTCGTCCTTCCTTGAAATGATAAACTTCGTCACCAGCAGAATAACAGGCAACAAATGCCAAACCACATCAAACATATCCAAGGGTTTGGTAAGGCTTCCTGACATCAACATATCAAACTTTTGTACCAAATGAGGTTCAGGTTGAAATGGCATCAATGCCATAAAAATGCTCATGATAATTAAAATGGGATAAGGTAAACCTTTGATAAAATCTTTCATGTTTTTTTCTCCAAAATATAACCCAGCTCAAAACGTGGTGATATGCGTTCTTTACCTCGACCCGTCATAAACGGTGGCTCTTGCTGCCAATCCCATTGATTGTCTGCAAACAGCTTCTTCATATCCATGAAATCACAATGAAACGGTGGGCCACCAACATCCCCTGTTTGCATCATATTCAACAGCAACTTTCCTTTAGGTTTTAACCATTCGTAAATCTTAGCCGCATATCGTTCACGCTCGGATGGTTCAATCGCACACAGGCAAGTTTGTTCATAAACCACATCAAAAGCTTGGGGTACTTTAAATTCAAAAATATCCGTGCAAATCACTTCAGCCTTTAGACCTTCTGCTTCAAGTATTTGTTTGAGGTGTGTCACGGCTGAGGGTGCTAAATCCAAGGCGGTCACTGCAAAGCCACGCTTAGCCAGTTCCACCACTTCATAACCACGCCCGCACCCAGGAATGAGCACAGTTTTCGCATCATCAAGCGCACCCTTCTCTATAAAGGTTAATAATGCAGGGCTAGTCTCTCCCCTATCCCAACCTGTGTCTTGCGCTTGATATAAACTTTCCCAATCTGGCATGATTAACTCCGTGAAAACAATTTGGGAAGAAATGCCCCTACCTTTTGCTGATATTCAGCATAATTGGGATGCTCTGCAAGCATTCGTTTTTCTTCCAGCTTTGAACCAATAATAAAATACAAACTCACTGCCAAGGCAAAATGAAGACCGATTTCTGTTTGCTCAGGTTTTGCCAACAACACCAACATAAACCCTGCATACATCGGATGCCGCACATACTTAAACACACCTTGCACAATAAATGGATCATTGCTTTGCTCTGCTTTTCTTAAACCAAGGAACACTGCACCATCAATGGGTATAAATGCTGCCATCGCAATCATCAAACCCACGATTTGCGTGGCATATAAAATATAAACCATAAAACCATCAACTTGGTACAAAGGTGCATCAGCAAGCTGGTAAATTGCCCACAACCAAAACCCAGTAGTGATGATGCCAAACACAGAATACAACAAACGGTAATGATGTGTTGCCAAACCTTTATCATAAAGTTTTACTTTGATGCTGTTTGTTGCCATCAAGCTATGCAGAAATGCAAAAGCAAGCGTGTACAACCAAACCAGCATTATACTCAGCATAGATTATGCACAAAATCTAAACTTATGATAGTGACACGTTCACTTCTGGCGATTGCCCAAGTGTTGCATGAATCAAACAACTTTCAGCCACCTTTTCAATGGCTTTGCGGCGTTTCTCAGGTAAATTGGGTAACTCCACTTGCACATCAAATTTTTGCATATGCTTGGGCTGACCACCCACCTGCCAATCACAAGACACCGCCAAACCTGTGGCATCAATCTTGGCTTGTTCACAATAGCGCGCAACATAAAAACCAATGCAACTTGCCAATGAACTTGCCATGATTTCAGGAGGTGTCATACCCAAATCTTCACCACCGTTATCTTTGGGTTGGTCAATCGTAATCGTGTGTGAACGGCAGGCAACTGTAAAACGGCTGCCCCCTTCAAATACTGCTTTTAAACGCATGGTTTACTCCTAAATTTCAATCCTTTTTATGTTTCTCATTTTCATACTATTTCTCTCACTAAAATGGCTAAACCCATCAGCAAGACAAAATAACCAAATGCAGGTTTAAGCTTGTTACCATCCACTTTTCTAGCAATGCGTTCACCAACCAACACACCAATTATGGATAAACCAACAATCTCAAACAATAAAATCCAGTCTACCACCAAACCAGCCTGAATATCACCCACAAAACCAAGCAAGGATTTAAAGGCTATAATCATCAACGATGTGCCCACAGCTTGTTTCATATTCAAGCCAGCAAGAATCACCAAAGCTGGAATGATGAGGAAGCCGCCACCAGCACCGACAAAACCAGTGACTGCGCCGACAATAAGCCCTTCAATCGCAATCAAAGAATAGTTTAATGCTTTGGGTTCACCAGAAGTTTGAACCTTGGAAGGTTTAATCATGGCATACGCAGCCATAATCATAATCAGTGAAAAAACAATCAACACCAAAGCATCTTTACTCAAATCATAACGACCAAAGCTTGCAATATGCTCTGGCAATGAAGGCATAAGGAATAGACGAACCGTGTATACACCGATAAACGCAGGAATGGCAAAGACAAAGCCAATTTTGAATTGAATCAAGTCTTGTTTGTAATAAGTGTATGCACCGAACACGGCTGTTACACCGACAATAAACAGTGAATATGCCGTAGCTTCAGATGCAGATACACCCATGAGAAATACAAGAATCGGTACGGTAAGAATCGAACCGCCAGCGCCAAACACACCCAGTGTCATGCCCATCAATAGTGCCGCGATTAAACCTATGACCATCATCATTTCCATGTTTTAAATAAACTCCTGCTTATTGACTGATGTTACGCACTTTATTGAGAAAGAATGACTCCATTCTCATTTGTGGCGCGCAAATTGCAGTTTTATCTTTATTCGTTAAAAATGAACGGTAATACAGCGATCTAAATATAGGAAGTGGGGCTTTAGCCCCGCATGATTCAAATGATGATGCGGGGCTAAAGCCCCACTTCCTATATTTAGATCGCTGTATTACCGTTCATTTTTAACGAATAAAGATAAAACTGCAATTTGCGCGCCACAAATGAGAATGGAGTCATTCTTTCTCAA
>CAMZLX010000048.1 GCA_947311795.1 uncultured Zetaproteobacteria bacterium | reverse complement strand
TTTTTTACCGCGGAGGCGCGGAGACGCGGAGAAAAACATTGAAAGAAAATGAATTAACAAAGCAAATTATTGGTGCTGCTATTGAGGTGCATAAAGAACTTGGTCCAGGATTGCTTGAATCAGTCTATGAACAATGTTTGGTGCAAGAATTAGCGGCACGAGGCTTGCAATGTGAACAACAGAAAAAGCTTATGATTCATTATAAAGGTAAGCCTGTTCACGCTGACTTGCGCATAGATTTAATCATCAACCAAACAGTCATCGTTGAATTGAAAGCCGTCACAAAGATTCTACCGATTCATGAAGCACAACTTTTAACATATTTAAAGCTAAGCCACATCCAAATCGGACTACTCATTAATTTTAATGATATAACCATTCGCCAAGGTCTGAAACGAGTCGTCAATGAGTATATAGGTCAAAGACCTAACGACTTTGTTTCCTCCGCGCCTCCGCGCCTCCGCGGTGAACAAAATAAAAGCAATACAAACACTGTCACCGAACAAATGACCCAAGCAGGACAAAAGATTGAGCATTCATCTTTTGCGATTGTGGATGCCGAAGCGGGTGATAAAGGCAGCTACACCGATGAGCAATGGCCTTTGGTGCGCCGCATGATTCATGCCACGGCTGACTTTGAATTTAATGGGCTAACTGAATTTCATCCTGATGCCATGCAAGCAGGGCTTGAAGCAATTGCGGCTGGTGCGCCGATTGTGGCAGATGTAGAAATGATTTGTGTGGGTTTATCCAAGCCAAGGTTGTCGCATTTTGGGGTGCAAACGCATCAGTTTATATCCGATGAAGATGTGATTGAAAAAGCCAAGGCAGAAGGCACAACCCGCGCCGTACAGGCTATGCGTAAAGCCCATGAAAAAGACTTGTTAAACGGTGCGATTGTTGGCGTGGGTAATGCGCCAACGGCATTGTTGGAGGTGATTCGATTGATTGAAGAAGAAGGTGCGAAACCTGCATTGATTGTGGGTATGCCTGTGGGTTTTGTCTCGGCGGAAGAATCCAAAGATGAAGTGGCGGCTGCCAATCACGTACCCTGGGTGATAACACGAGGACGCAAAGGCGGCTCAACTTTGGTGGTCTCAGCGATTCACGCCATGCTTGCTTTAGCCGAAGCGCGAGAAAAGAACGCATGAAATTAAACAGCCCTTTAAACAAAGGAGAAGTCGCACTGGTCGGTGCAGGGCCAGGCGATGCAAGTTTGCTGACACTGGCTGCGGCATCACTTATCGCTGATTGTGATGTGATTGTGCATGATGCTTTGGTTTCCGATGATATTATGGCGATGGCAGACCCCGATGCAGCACTTGTATTTGCAGGCAAGCGTGGTGGAAAACCCTCAGCAAGCCAAGATGATATTTGTGAAACATTGGTCAAACTTGCGCAAGAGAATCAACGCGTGGTGCGCCTTAAAGGCGGTGACCCATTTGTCTTTGGGCGTGGCGGCGAAGAAATTCGTGCGTTGGCAGCGCATGGTATTCCATTCCGTGTGATTCCAGGGATTACGTCAGGTATTGCTGCACCTGCCATGGCAGGTATTCCCGTTACCGACAGAACAGTGAATGCATCATTGGCATTTTTAACAGGGCATGAAGCAGAAGATAAATCACGCATGGATTGGCAGGCGTTGGTGGCGGCATTTCCTGTGTTGGTCATTTACATGGGTACGCGAAACCTGCCCAAAATTGCAGCCAAACTTGTGCAGGCAGGCATGAAAGAAACCACGCCTGTAGCCGTGCTTCATGCTGTGAGCTTGCCTCATGAGCAACAAGATTACGGCACTCTTGCGGATGTGATTTCTGGGCAATTGATGGGCGTGTCACCTGCGATTGTGGTGATTGGTGATGTGGTGGATGAGCGCCGTGAATGGCGAAACTTACCCCTCTCTTTGAAAGGCGAAGGTCTTGCTTAACTTTTTTGCTTACCCCTCATCCCAACCTTCTCCCCTACAATGGGAGAAGGGGCAAACGAAATGATGAAAAAGCGCGAGCGCGGTAAGCGCAAAGGTTATACCACTGGGGCAAATTCTGCCGCAGCAGCGCGCGCAGCAACGCTGGGTTTAGTCACTGGCGAAGTGCCTCATGAAGTGGAAACACTTTTACCCAATGAAACACGGATTAATTTTATCATCCATGATGGTCAAACCGATGGTCAAACCACAGCCCATGCCATGTGCATTAAAGATGGAGGTGATGACCCCGATTGTACCCACGGTGCACATATCACCGTAGATGTTCGTTTGCTTGAAGGGCAAGCTGGTGAGATTGTGCTCAAAGGTGGGCAAGGTGTGGGTAGAATTACCATGGCGGGTTTGGGTTTGGAAGTGGGTGGCCCTGCGATTAACCCTGTGCCGCGCAAGAATATTGCCGATAATGTGCGTGAGGTGGGAGCAAAGCTGTTGCAACAGCATGGCTTGGAAGTGACCATATCTGTACCTGATGGCGAAGAACGCGCCAAGAAAACATTGAATGACCGACTGGGTATTCTTGGTGGTATTTCTATTTTGGGTACAACAGGGATTGTGCATCCGTATTCCACGGCGGCATTCCGCGCATCGGTGGTGCAAGGCATTGAAGTGGCAGCCAATCAAGGACAAGACACGGTGGTGTTGACCACAGGCGGGCGCACGGAAAAGTTTGTGATTGCTGAGTTGCCGCATTTGATGTCTACCTGCTTTGTACAAATGGGTGACTTCTTAGGTCCTGCTTTGGACACCTGCGTCAAAGTGGGTATCCAACATGTGATTATCGGCGGCATGGTGGGCAAACTCACCAAAATGGCACAAGGCGAAGTGATTACCCATGCCAATCGCAAAGCAGTGAACACCGATTTGTTGGCAGAGTTGGCACAAGGCATTGGTGCGCCTGCCGACTTGTGCGATGAGATTAGCGCGGCAGAAACCGCGCGTTTTGCAGCGGAAAAATTGGAAGAGATTGGTTTAGCAGACAAGTTTTATGTCGCATTGGCTGAAAAAACGATAGAAACACTTCAAGCGCGTTATCCCCATGATTTCGATATTCGTATCATGGTGTGTGATTTTTCAGGCAATAAATTAGCGGAGGCACATGCCTCTCCTCTCCCTTTGAAGGGACAAGGTGAATGCCGAAGGCAGAGAGAGTGCCCTGGGGCAGAAGATGAAGGTGAGGGTTGATGAAAAATATAGATAAGACACCCTCACCCCA
>CAMZLX010000047.1 GCA_947311795.1 uncultured Zetaproteobacteria bacterium | reverse complement strand
TTATATTAAAAATGACTCGGTATGTTACCCAACATTATCCTTTAAAGACCGTGTGGTTGCGGTTGCGCTTTCTAAAGCTGTTGAATTTGGTTTTAAAACCGTGGCATGTGCATCCACAGGCAATCTTGCTGGCTCTGTGGCAGCCAATGCGGCAGCAGCAGGTTTGGAATCGTATGTATTTATTCCTGAAGATTTGGAACAAGGTAAAGTGCTTGGCGCAGGTATCTTTGGCACCAATATCATCGGCATCAAAGGTCAATATGATGATGTGAACCGTTTGTGCTCAGAAGTGGCGGGCAAATATGGTTGGGCATTTGTAAATGTAAATGTACGCCCATTTTATGCCGAAGGCTCTAAGTCTATGGGTTATGAAGTCATGGAGCAATTGGGTTGGAAAGCGCCGAAGCATATTGTAACGCCAATGGCATCAGGTTCACTTTGTACTAAAATTGATAAGTCGATTAAAGAGTTTATCAAGCTTGGTTTGATTGAAGATAATGGTACAGCCGTGTATGGCGCACAAGCTACAGGTTGCTCACCTATCTCTAAATCAGTCAAAGATGGCACAGATATGATTCACCCCGTCAAAGCGGACACCATTGCCAAATCGTTGGCGATTGGTAATCCAGCCGATGGTTTTTATGCCAACCGTGTGATTAAAGAAAGTGGTGGCTGGTGTGAAGATGTGACCGATGAAGAAGTTATTGCTGCGATGAAGTTGTTGGCGGAAACTGAAGGTATTTTTGCAGAAACCGCAGGTGGTGTAACTTTAGGCAGTGCCATTAAACTGATTGAATCGGGTAAATTGCCGAAAGATGAGTCTATTGTGCTTTGTATTACAGGTAATGGTCTTAAAACCCAAGAAGCAGTGATTAACGAAGTGGCAAAACCACGGGTGATTGGCGCTTCATTGAAGGAATTTGATGTGTTGGCAGAAGCTGACGGCGTGAAATAGTCAGCATGCATATTTGAGCGATTGCTGCAGTTAAGGTGCTCATGTGCAAATACGCACACTGCGCGCCTTGCATTTGCACTCGCACAAATACTCACGCTGAGGTTTAAAGTAAATAATAATATTTTGATAGGAGAATAACATGACAGTAGCAGTACGTATCCCAACCCCACTACGCAAACTTACAGGTGGTGCAGATGAAGTAAATATTGAAGGCGCAACCATTGGCGACTTGATTGATAATCTAGAAGCAGCACACCCTGGTATGAAAGAACGCTTATGTGATGAAAATGGTGAAATTCGCCGTTTTGTGAATGTATATTTGAATGATGAAGATGTACGTTTTCTTGATGGGCGTAATACAGCGCTTAAAGATGCGGATGAAGTATCCATTGTTCCAGCCATCGCGGGTGGAAAATAGTCTATTTGCCCGCTAGCTATGTTATGGCAAGTGCTGTGATGCTCACATACTAAAAAGTACGCTGCGCTTCTCGCACTCACCATGCCTTGCACTTGAACAAAAATATAACCTTAGGAAAGGTGGATGAGATGAAATTACGTGTATATTTGAATTTTGATAAAGAAAAAGTCACTGAACCTGTGATTTGGAAACTGGCGAAAGAGTTTGATGTGATTACCAACATCAGAATGGCTGAAGTCAAAGAAGATATGGGTTTGGTTGGGCTTGAAATTGAAGGCAAAACCGATGTGGTGGAAGCCGCAGTGAAATGGCTTGAAGCGCAAGATGGTGTGCATGTTGAGCCGATTGAGCAGAGCATTATTGAAGGTTAAACCTTCTGGGTGAAAGAAAGGAGTAGGTTATGGCGATTTATAACAATGCAGCAGAAGCCATTGGCAATACACCATTGATTCGTTTGAATCGGATAGGTGCAGATTTGGGTGTTGAAATACTGGTGAAGTGTGAGTTTTTTAATCCTTTAAATTCGGTGAAAGACCGCATCGGTAAAGCCATGATTGAAGATGCTGAAAAGAAAGGTTTGCTTCAAGAAGGCGGCACAATTGTTGAGCCAACTTCGGGAAATACTGGCATTGCACTTGCATTTGTTGCTAGAGCTAAAGGTTATAAATGCATTCTTACCATGCCTGAATCCATGAGTGTGGAACGCCGTAAATTGCTCAAGCTTTTGGGTGCTGAATTGGTCTTAACACCTGCACCATTGGGTATGAAAGGTGCAATTATTAAAGCTGCTGAAATCGTGGAAACCATTGATGGTGGATTTATGCCGCAGCAATTTGATAACCCTGCTAATCCGCAAGTTCATCGTGAAACCACGGCTGAAGAAATTTGGAAGGATTGTGATGGTCAAGTCGATGCGCTTGTGGCAGGTGTTGGCACGGGCGGTACGATTACGGGTATTTCAGAAGTGATAAAATCGCGCAACCCTGATTTCAAAGCCATTGCCGTTGAACCAGCGGATTCACCTGTGTTGTCGGGCGGTGAGCCTAGCCCGCACAAAATCCAAGGTATTGGAGCAGGATTTATTCCAAGCAACTTGAATATGGATATTGTGGATGGTATTGAGCAAGTGAGCAATGATGATTCATTTGCCATGGCACAACGCTTGGCAAATGAAGAAGGCATTCCGGGTGGTATTTCTTCAGGTGCGGCAGTGACTGCGGCATTACGTGTGGCAGCGCAAGCGGATATGAAAGGTAAACGCATTGTGGTCATTTTGCCATCCATGGCAGAGCGGTATATGAGTACGGACTTATTCAAGGGTATCGAAGTATAAAAGTTTTTAGCCACAGATAAACACGGATAAACACAGATGGATTTTTCAGATTTTTTATCGGTGTGTATCGGCGTTCATCTGTGGTAAATAGAGGTTGAACATGATTGATTTTACAGAAGAACAAATTGAGCGTTATTCACGCCATATTATCCTGCCCGAAGTGGGTGCGGAAGGGCAAAGCAAATTGCTTGAGTCTAAAGTGTTTATGATTGGTGCAGGCGGACTGGGTTCACCTGTTGCCTATTATTTGGCAGCAGCAGGCGTGGGCACGATTGGCATTGCCGATGCGGATATTGTGGATTCATCCAACTTGCAACGCCAAATTATCCATAATACCAAACGTGTGGGCATTCCCAAAGTGGAGTCTGCCAAGCAAACCATGCAAGAGCTGAATCCTGATGTGAAAGTGAATGTGTATAACTACTTCGTCACCGAAGAAAATATTCGCGACATCATTTCAGAATATGATTTGATTATTGATGGTTGTGATAATTTTCCAACGCGTTTTTTGGTGAATGATGCGTGTTACTTTGAAAAGAAAACCTTGATTTCAGGTGCGATGTTCCGTTTTGAAGGGCAAGTGGCAACGTATAAACCGCACGTACATAAAGAAGGTCCATGCTACCGTTGTTTATACCCTGAGCCACCACCAACAGGTTTGGTGCCATCATGTTCTGAGGCGGGAATTTTGGGTGCGCTTGCTGGTGCGGTAGGCACGATTCAAGCTGTGGAAGCGGTTAAAGAAATTCTCGGTATTGGTGAGTCATTATCGGGTAAACTGATGACATTTGATGCACTTCGCATGGAATGGAAAAAATTAAAGCTGCGCAAAGACCCACAATGCCCATTGTGTGGTGAAAATCCAACGATTACAGACTTGGTCACATACGAACAAGCCTGTGAATTGAAGTTTGGCGAATAACTAAGACAACACTTT
>CAMZLX010000046.1 GCA_947311795.1 uncultured Zetaproteobacteria bacterium | reverse complement strand
GTTGAGAGAGCGCTTAACCGCACGCGGGCAAGATGATGCAAACATTATTGAACAGCGTGTTGCCGCTGCCGAAGCTGAAATGGCACATGCAGGTGAAGCCCAATATCAAATCATCAATGATGATTTTGATAAAGCCCTCAATAAACTAATTACATTGGTAAAATTTTAACCTACTTCACCACCAAGAGGTAAACCAACCGCGTTCATAGTCTCAGAATCTCTTTGTTAAGCTGCGCCAGCGCATGAATCCAAGAACGGAAGAAGCGAAATTCTTGCTCTATGTTGCGCCCAACTCAAAACTTATGCTGACGTTTTGATTGGAAGTGAGGCTTTAGCCTCGCTCTAAAAAAGCAAAAGCACAGTTTTATCTTTATTTTTGCTAAAGCCCTTACGTTTATTTGACTAAATGCGAGGCTAAAGCCTCACTTCCAACCCGTGTTAAAATTGCACACGGAGTAAACGGGGTCAGGAGTAAACGAGTAAACGGGGTCAGGTCTTGCTTCGCGCATTTCTTCGTCAAAATATACCTCTTCCATATCCAAACAATGCTTTCTTTATAAGCTTTTTGCAACCAGAGAATCCGCGAAACAAGACCTGACCCTGAACGCTATGGTTAGTATCGTTAACCCAGCTCGTATCAAAGGCTTTGCTCAAGGCGAGTTGATGCGGACAAAAACAGATAAGTCTGATGCATCTTTAATTGCGCGCTTTTGTTTGGCTATGTCACCATCCTTATGGGTTCCAGAAGCTTATGAAATAAGGCTTTTACGTGACTTGTCTAGGCGTTATGAATCACTGTTAGAAATGCGTCAGCAAGAGGTCAACCGCTTGGATGTCATCGGTGTTGAACTACAATCAGATGTAGAAAAGCATATCGCATATCTTGATGCTTCCATCAACGAAACCAAGAAGAAAATACGTAACCATATTGATGACAACCCCGATCTAAAACACAAGAAAGAGCTGCTTGAAAGTATCCCTGGAATTGGTGAAGTAACCATCACTACTGTGCTATCAGAGTTTGCGGATATATCGCGTTTTGATAGTGCAAAACACCTCGCATCATTTCTTGGGCTTGCACCAAAACATCGCTTATCTGGAACATCAGTTCGAGGTCGAACAACCATGTCTAAAATTGGCAACGCTAAGGTTCGCAAGTCGTTTTTTATGCCTGCTTTAGTCGCCATGAAATACAACCCAGTGTTCATTGAAATGAGAAAACGACTTCTGAAAGCAGGTAAGCCTAAGATGTTAATCGTAGGTGCGGTTATGCGAAAATTGATCCATATTATCTATGGGGTATTGAAAAACAATCAGCCGTTTGACCCTCATTTTCAGGCTAAAAAAGCTTGACTGCCAAGACGGTATCTGAACTTCCCCCAATAAACTGGACACCTAAATTTATGAAGTTAGGGGTCAGTTATGACAAGGAAGTATGCATCATTTACCAAAGAGTTTAAGCTTGAAGCACTGCGTATGGCTGAGAGCACAGAGCTAAGCATAGCTCAACTTGCGAGAAACTTAGGCATTCGTAGAAATATGATTTACAAATGGCGAGCAGAGATGGCAAAGAACAAAGATAAACCCTTTAAACGCACCGCATCATCAGGCAACTCTTCTCAGCAAGGAGACAACATGACTGACTTAATTGCAGAAAACAAACGCCTTAAGAAAGCCTTGAAACTAGCCCAGATGGAGGCAGAAATTCTAAAAAAGGCGGAAGCTTACTTCAACGGCGAAAAGAGCTGAGATTTCAGTTCATTAAGTGCGAAAGCAAGTTTTACCCCATTCGGGTGTTATGTAAATGTATGCAAGTTTCTCACAGTGGTTACTACCATTGGTTAAATACACCTGTAAGTCAGCGAAGTAAGCAAAACGACCATATCATGTTACAAATCATTCGTGCATTTAAGGAAAGTCGTCAGCTTTATGGTTCACCTCGAATTCACAAGGAACTACTAGCCCAAGGTGTGAAGTGCGGGGTTAATCGCATCGCTAAACTGATGCGGAAACATGAGATTATTGCTGTGACCAAAGGGAAACACAGAAAGGCACATGCCGCTAAGAATACCAAAGGCTTTGCGGATAATGTGTTAAGTCGTGATTTCACAGCCCTGAAACCCAATCAAAAATGGGTAAGTGATACAACATTTATCAACACAGCCCAAGGTTGGCTTTATTTAGCAACCATCATTGATTTATACTCTAGAAAAGTGGTTGGTTGGTCGATGAGTAGCCGCAATGATACTGCTTTGGTTACACAAGCATTAAACATGGCGGTTGGCAGAAAAGAAGCCAAACAACCTGTTCTTTTACACTCTGACCAAGGCTCTCAATACCGAGCAGCGGCATACCTTGAGGTGCTTAAAAAGCATAACATTCAACAAAGTATGAGCAGGAAAGGAAAATGCCTAGATAATGCCGTAGCAGAAAGCTTTTTTGGCACAATTAAGAATGAACTCATCTATCAAACCCGTTATAAAACAAGGGAGGAAGCTAAAAGCAGCATCTTTGAATATATTGAAGCATTTTATAATCGGGTGAGACGGCATTCATACATCAACTATCAATCACCTTTATCTTTTGAAAATGACTTCTATAGTTCAACACGTGTCCAGTAAAATGGGGGAACTTCATGCTGACCCCATTGTTCTGACCCCATTGTTTCGTTAGCGAATAGACAAAAGAATAGTGACAAACAACTTACCGCTAATAACCTCATTGCTTTTTCCACCTTAAACCTATTATCTTCTTGTTAGAATGAAACAACATAGGCTGATCAGGTGCGCCTATAACTTGATGTTGTAACAAATACTTCCACCCATTATCGGGAAAGATTCTTTCCTCAACCTTCAGTTCGTAAGATGTAGTGCTCCGTTTATTAAACGTCACAGAAAGCACTCTTGGTTTTTCCACCTCCAGCTTGAATAACCCTGCTTCATCTGTTGAAACCATGACATACTCACGCTTTGAAATGTAATCATCGTCAAATCCAATAAATGAGCTTCTTGTAAGCCCTGAAATATAAGTTACTTCAACCTCAAACTCATCCCAAACAGGAACACCTTGAGCATCAACAACCTGCCCATAAATAGTCAAATTCCCTGTATACCCAGCCATCAGCGCCCTACCTACTAGAGCACCTACCAAAACAAACAGCACAAAAAGAACGCCCCAGCTGGAATTCATCCTTATTCCGACATTCATTGCGCAAACGGGGTCAGGTCTTGCTTCGCGCATTTCCTCGGTCTACCTCTACCTCTCACAATTCTAACAACCGGGGCACACCTTGATCCATTCTCTCACCTACTCCAACATTCTTACCACATCTTCTAATTTC
>CAMZLX010000045.1 GCA_947311795.1 uncultured Zetaproteobacteria bacterium | reverse complement strand
GCCTGAATATTTTCGATGTTTAGTCCGCTCAGTTTAAGTGTTTGTTGTTCTGTGTTGGATGAACTTATCAATTTAAGGTTATCGATTTGGCTGATTGTTAGTTTTTATCCGAAGAGCATCAGGATAAACACAGTGAATGGGCGTTGACCTATACCGAAAATGGTGTGTGCAAACATGTTATCTTGGACTACACCTTTATTGATGAGCAAGGCACACGCTGGGTCGTTGATTATAAAACTGGCTCACACTTTGATGATGTCGAAAGCTTTCTCGACCAAGAGCTGCGTCGCTACACTATCGACACGCCGCAATTGCCCAAATATGTGCAAGTACTTCAAGCTTTAGAGCCAGAGCGTTGCATCAAAGCCGCCCTCTACTTTCCGATGTTGGATGGTTGGCGAGAATGGCAATCTGTGGTATCATAAACACTTCAAGCGCAACACAAGGAGATAATCATGCTAACCGCTAAATATATGATGAACCCCAATCCTGAAAGCTGCACCTTGGACACACCCATTAAAGACATCATGCAGAAGTTTGCAGATAACCATATCGATTATTTATTGGTATTGGATGGTGAACAACGCTTACAAGGCATCATCACCGAATCTGATTTGATTGACCAACAAGCTAATCTTCATGTGCCAACAGCCATTGCTATTTTTGATATGGTGTTGCCTTTGGGTGAAGACAAATTTGAAGACGAAATTAAACGCTTGGAAGCACTCAACGCAGAAGGTTTGATGAGCCAAAATGTTAAAACAGTATCACCTGACACCGCACTCAATGATTTGGCAACACTGATGAGCGAACAACATATTCACCACTTGCCCGTCATTTCTGATGATAACGTGGAAGGTTTGGTCAGCAAACATGATGTCATCAAAGCTTTGGCTTCACGTTAAGGGTTTATACCAAAACAATTGATCATATCCGCGACAACTATAATCAGCTTATAAATTGAACACCAAGCCCAACAGCCAATACAAATAAAGATAGCGTCAGGGCTAGCAGAACTATAACTACCACATAACTTGATAGATAATAAGGTCGCATATCATGTGCAATCCAATATTTTCGACATGCCTTACAATTGTAAATATGTCGTGAAGTTGGAATAACCAAAGGAAGACCCAAGAGGAAGTGATTGATTAATGATGCTTTAGAAAGCCACATTATATTGTCAATATCTACCCTGGCGCAGTAAATACAAGTAGGCAGCGCCGAGAACTCGACTTCTTCGGCTAACAACTCTTCGTATTCACCATTATAAACCTTTTCTAAGACACTCCTCGCTTCAACTTCACTTGAAGGGTGAACTTGTACAGAAATGCCGCCTAGGGCAATTGACATTGACCAGTCTATACCAACATAATACTCATTATAAAGCACCGTAAGTATACCTTCTGCTTCCAACCTACCCTTCAATATATGGGCTTCTATCGGTTCATGGCAAAAAGCTACCGTTATCATGTATTATAAGGGGTGAAAGCGAATCAAATTGGTTTTGAATAAGCCGTATTGTTGGCTGGGTATATCAAACGGTGCTGCGGCATAAATCGCTTGCAGCAGTGTGCTATCCAATTGTTTTGAACCTGATGATTCCAAGATGCGCACAGAAGATACTTGCCCAGTTGGCAAGAGTTTAAGTTCTACCAAAGGGTCGTTTAATTTGCCTAACATTTCCGTTGGCACTTTCCATTGCTGCTCAACCGCCTGCTGCATACCTGCAATATAATGGTTCATTTCCGTATCGGTTAATTGTGCTTCCAGCATGGTATTGAGTGTTGTAGCGGTATTCGTTTTCTTTTTCTTGCGTTTTTTGGGTGCCGATTCCATGGGGGCAAATGGGTCGTAATCCAATTCTTCTTCCACCACGGCTTTTTTCTTGGGTTTGGCTTTAGGTTTCAGGGTGGGTTTCGGTTTGACCAAGGGTTTCGGTTTAAGCTTGGGCAACACTTTGGGTTTGTTTACATGAGGTTTCGCTTTGGATACAGGTTTGCTTTTGGGTATCATGGACTGAAGCTCAGCCAAACTCACCATCTTTACCTGCACCACGCGTTCTGGCACTTTGACATGCTCACTACGCCATTGGTTTGCCACCAACAGAACCAAGACTGCAAAAACATGCAAAACAAATGCAAATGTAAAATCCCGAGTATCCAACATGGATATAACTACTGTGGTTCCGTAACCAAAGAAATCTGTTTGATACCCGCAGATTCAAGTAAACTCATCACCCTTGCCACAGCTTCGTAAGGGGTCTTACCGTCACCACGAATAAACACAGGAAGCTTGGGTTTTGCCTTGCGCATGGCTTCAATTCTGGGGGCTAACTGGTTGATATCTATCTGTTTATTTTGAATGTATAAATCACCATTCTTTTTGATAGAAATCACCAGTGGTTCAACCTGCTGCCGCAATTGCGGTGCATTGGCATCGGGTAAATCAACGTTCACACCTTGGGTCAGCATGGGGGCTGCCACCATAAAAATAATCAACAATACCAGCATCACATCCACCATGGGCGTGATATTGATATTGGACATCAATGTGTTGTCATCCGCCCACTGGGCATGGCGCTTCTTACCCATGATGGTTACTCATGATTTTTCTTTAGCGTGGTGCGTAAGCACACTCATAAATTCGGTGCTAAAAGCATCAAGGCTTGCATCCAATGCTTTCATTTTGGAGGTAAACATATTGTATGCAATCACCGATGGAATCGCAGCCAGCAAACCAAATGCAGTTGCTACCAATGCTTCCGCAATACCTGGCGCAACCGTTGCCAAAGATGTATTTTGGGTTAGTCCGATATTCTGAAATGCATCAATAATACCCCATACCGTGCCAAATAAACCAATAAACGGTGCTGTTGAACCCACTGTTGCCAAAAATGATAAACCTGAAGCAAAGCGGTTCATTTGTGTTGTCCAAGCATGGTCAATGGCATGGCGAATATTTAATGCTGTACCACGCTGCTCTTGTTTGATTTTTTGATATGCAACATATCCTTTCTCAAACACTTGAGCTTGAGCGCTGTTCGGCATATCTGCGGCTTGGCTAGCAACCGTATCCAAGCTTTCACCGCTCCAAAACAAGGTATCAAAGGCATCATCCGCAGCTTTACCTGCGCGAAATACACGCCATTTATTAAAAATAATCGCCCATGACATAAAAGATAATGACAATAAAATAAGTAATACAATTTGTACCACCAGCCCTGCATCCAAGACCAACGTCCAAATGGATAAATGTTCATTCATAAGTTTTGCTCCTGTTCAATGCGGGTTAGAACTGCCGCAGGAATACGTTTGGGTCTGCCTTGGGTACTGATACATGCCAGCGTGATGTCCGCTTCAACCAACAAGGTCTCACCGCAATAAATCATGTGTTTAAACACCATTTTTGCACCCTTGGCTTCTAACAACTCACTACGCACCTGCAATAAATCATCCAAACGCGCAGGTCTGCGGTAGCGGATGTCAGTCCGTGTTAAGGCAAACACCATATCTTCATCTTTGACCAAGTCACTTTGCTCAAACCCCAAGTCTCGTAGGGCTTCGGTACGCGCTCGCTCCATATATCGAAGATAGTTGGCATGGTAAACAACGCCACCTGCATCCGTATCCTCATAATATATACGAACATCCAAGCTAAACATGGTTAATCGCTTACCCGACAAAAGTATTCACGGAAATTCCATTCGGATGTTAGCTCATAATAACAAGCCCTATCCTTGAATAGTTTTTTATTGAATTTCGTGCCCAACAATTCATTTTCAATAATGTAATAATCATCCGTTTCTTCAACAATTCGGTAGGGGTAACTATCAGGACGCACATCTTCTTCACCATCGAGCACAGCACTGTATGTTTTATCCGCATAAGTGATGGTTAAGCGCCCAAAAAAGTTTTTCTCCAAATACGCTTTGGTTTCTTCGGGGATATCCTTGCGCGCATGCATGGATGCCAAGGTTTTACTTTTATCTGATTTCCAGCTGCCCACCAATGAATTGGCAGGTTGATCACAGCTGGCTAACAATAGCGCAGCACAAAGGCTAAAGCCCATCATTCTTACATTCATATCAATGATCCTTGTTTATCGGGTTCAGGTAAATCCCGTTTTAAATGGGTGTATGCCAAGGGTGTGGCTATGCGCCCGCGTGGTGTGCGCGTAAGGAAACCTTCTTGCATCAAAAAAGGCTCAAGCACATCTTCAATCGTATCCCGTTCTTCGGCGATAGATGCAGCCAGCGTATCAATGCCTGCAGGCCCTCCTGCATATTTATCAATCAATGCAGCCAATAGCTTTCTATCCAGATAGTCCAAGCCATGTTCATCCACATCAAGGCGCTCTAAAGCGGACTGCGCAACTTTTAATGTAATCTCGCCATCATGTTCCACTTCTGCGAAATCTCGCACCCTACGCAGCAAACGGTTGGCTATGCGCGGCGTACCCCGTGAACGACGTGCCACTTCTTCCGCACCCGTTTCATCTGTTTTAATCTCAAGCAAGGCTGCTGAACGTTTCACAATATGACTTAAATCTGCATGATTATAAAATTCAAGGCGCATCATCATACCAAAGCGATCACGCAAAGGGTTGGTCAGCAACCCTGCACGTGTAGTTGCACCAAGCAGTGTAAAGCGGGGCAAATCCATTTTAATGGAGCGTGCCGCAGGACCTTGCCCAATCATAATATCCAGTTGAAAGTCTTCCATGGCAGGATACAAAATTTCTTCTACTTGTGGATTCAAGCGATGTATTTCATCAATGAATAACACATCGCCTTCTTCCAAGTTGGTGAGCATGGCTGCTAAATCACCAGGTTTTTCAATCACTGGCCCTGATGTTGAGCGGATTTGCGCACCCATTTCATTGGCAATAATATTGGCAAGCGTGGTTTTACCCAAACCTGGAGGACCATAGAGCAACACATGATCCAAAGATTCTTGCCGCTTGCTTGCCGCTTGAATAAAAACTTTTAAATTTTGGCAAATTTTAGATTGGCCAACATACTCATCCAAAGCTTTGGGGCGCAAAGCTGAATCCCATACTTCATCACCCTGTGCACCCGCGGAAATCACACGTTCATCCAAACCATCATCGTCATCAAAGGGTTCAAAATTCATATCAAAGGCTCACTCAATGTCGCGTTTAATTTTGGATTCAATTTCAGGTTCATAGGGCTTTAAGGGCAACACGGAACATCTCTTCAAAACCAAGCGAGTTATCCACTGCTTTCAACACTTTATCAATCTGAACAGGTTTGTAACCCAAGTTGACCAGTGCCGATTTCACATCATGTTGCAACGAGCCACCTACTGGCGCACCTGCCACCACATCCGCATCTATAAGTTTACCGCGCAACTCCAAGATAAGGCGTTGTGCAGTTTTTTTACCAATACCCGGTGTGCGGGCAATCGCAACATCATCACTGTTTTCAATGGCTTGCATCAAGTCTGTTGCATTCATGCCTGACATTAAATTCAGTGCTGTTTTTGCACCAATGCCTGATACTTTGTTTAAACTGCGGAACAATGCCCTCTCTTTCACATCAGAAAAACCAAACAAAGTAAATTGGTCTTCGCGCACATGGCTGTGAATTTGTAATTCAGCCACTTCGCCCAATTTCAAAGCCACCAAGGTCTGCATACTCACCGACACTTCATAACCCACACCATTGACGTTGAGCACAACCAAACCAGAAGGGTCAAGTTCCCGCACTACACCTGAAAGCCAACTAATCATGCCATTCTCCCCTTCTATTTAGCAAACAAAGCGTATCATGCTTAGTTATGCTTTGATGAGCAAGCACTCTTATCCCTTGCCCATCAAGGGAACAAATCAGGAAACAAACGTTGCAAATGTTTCAGTTTGACGCGCATATTGCTATACAGTGATGCATCTTTCACTGGCAATCGCAGCGGGTTATGCAAAATAGCCGCTGAACTTTTAACATGCGTACGGTGTGCATTTGCCCAAATCCCATCGTAAATATCATCATTAGTTAGCGAACTTAATACCAAGTGCGCCATGTGAATCAACATGGATGACGCTTGCACATCTGGTGGCCAAGTTTCTGGTTTTTGCCAACATGGAAAATGATGGTAATAAATGAATCGGTGTAGTTTTCGTGGCAGTTTCCAATGCAATGCAAGCATCATGCCTGCATCAATATGTGAATACCCAAGCACATCAATTTCAGCCAAGAGTGAATCCTGCCCCTCATCAATATGTTGTTTGAGCTGTACCAGTTTTTCATCCGATTCAAGATGTAATATCACCAACTTACCAATATCATGCAACAAGCCAAACATGGCAGCAGACTGGGCATCTACAACAGGGCTAAATTCGGATAAAATACGGGAAAACATTGAAATTGCTTGCCCATGAAACCAAATACCTCGTACATCAACCGATGATGCTGGTGATGTTGCAAAATCAGGAACAACTGTACTCAATACCAAGCTTTGTGCTGCATCCATACCAAGACGCGTCAATGCCAGAGCAACATCTGTATTTTCTTTAGCACCTGCTGGTAAATATGCGGCTGTATTACAATTTTTCAAGATATGTGCCGTCAACACAGCATCTTGTGAAATCACCTTAGCCAAATCAGATGGTGAACTGGTTTCATCCTCAAAGACATGTTGAACATCATACCACACTTCAGGTAACGGTGGAATCGTGGAAATCGCTACTTTTAAACGCCCCAATACTTCCTTACTTAAAGCCGGTGCATGCCGCATATCAAATCGTGGCTGTTCAGGTGCAACCTTAGAATCGACAGAAAATGCACTTAACAGTGTGTGAAAGTCCACCGTCTGTTTACTATGCTCTTCACTATGGCTTGCTGAAGGTTGTTCACTACTGAGTTGACTGATACTAGTATTCAACTCAGAAAATGTCGTTTCTGCATCTTCATCACTTAAGCTAAGTGTTAAAGACTGTTTGATACGGTTTAACCCTCGAATGACTTCCAGACATGTCTTAGGTCTATCTTCTGGTTTCTTTTCCAGTAAATTCAAAATAATTATATTTAAATCATCTGGGATTTCTGGATTAAGATCCTGAGGATTTTGTGGTGCTTTTCGCACCTGCTTTTCCATAATCTCAAACTCGCCACCACCTGTAGACATAAAGGGTAAAACTGCTGTAGTCATGCGATACAACACAATACCCAGTGAATATAAATCAGTATAAGCACCTATATCTTGACCCAGAATTTGCTCTGGTGCCATGTACATATACGTACCAACAGTAACACCACTATCTGTTATATCTTCATTATCCTTGAGTGATTTCGCCAGCCCAAAGTCCATCAGTTTCACTTCATCATGATCCGTCATAAAAATATTGGATGGTTTTAAATCCCTATGAACCATTTCATGTTTATGTGCTTCTTCTAAAGCGTACAAAACATCTATCGCTATGCGCAGTGTTTCTGCAATCGGCAACACACCTTTATGATTCATATATTCTTTGAGGTTACAGCCTGAAAGCATTTCCATCACCAAAGCAATAACACCACCACCTTCATACATATCGATAAAGTCAATAATATTAGGATGTTGAAGTTGAGAATGCATATGAGTTTCACGACGAAACCGTTGCATATGTTTTTTATCACCAAAGCTTTTGGGGTTAAGAATTTTAATGGCAACGTCTTGGTCAATATCTTGATGTTTGGCGCGATATACAATGCCAACACCACCCTGCCCCAACTTCTCAAGCAGGGTATACTCACCCAATCGTGGCTGACCGTCTTCCCCTGCTAGAATTTCGCCGCATGTCTGACAGAAAATCTTGTTATCAGGATAATGCGTTCCACACGCTGCACATTTCATAGGCGTTGGATTATTGGTTTTGCGGCATGATTGTCAAAGCAAATCAATCCAACCCTG